>NZ_JBPQTQ010000182.1:0-8883 GCF_051386415.1 Streptomyces sp. URMC 129 | reverse complement strand
CCCCCCCCCCCCCCCCCCCCCCCCCCCCCCCCCCCCCCCGGCCCTCCCGGTCCCGAGTGGCGGCCTCACCACCCCGGGAGGAACATGGTTCCCAAACCATGGGAAATGAGGCACTGATGCGCATCGGTTACAAACTGGCCGCCGAGTCCTTCGGTCCCCAGGAGCTCATCCGCCAGGCGCAGCTCGCCGAGCGGGCCGGATTCGACTTCGTGGAGATCAGCGACCACTTCCATCCCTGGCTGGACAACCAGGGCCATTCGCCGTTCGCCTGGACCGTGCTGGGCTCGATCGCGGCGAAGACCGAGCGGATCGGTCTGGCGACCGGCGTCACCTGCCCCACCGTCCGCTACCACCCGGCGATCATCGCCCAGGCCGCGGCGACCCTCTCCCTCGTCTCCGACGGCCGGTTCACGCTCGGCATCGGTTCCGGCGAGCGGCTCAACGAGCACGTCGTCGGCATCGGCTTCCCCGACTCGGTCCGGGTCAGGCACGAGCGGCTGTGCGACGCGCTGCACATCATCCGCCTGCTGTGGCAGGGCGGTTACCGCTCCTACGAGGGCAAGCACCTGCGGATCGAGGACGCGAGGATCTTCGACCTGCCCGCCGAGCCGCCGGTGATCGCGGTGGCCGCGGGCGGCGCGGAGGCGGCCCACATCGCCGCCGACCTCGGGGACGGGCTGTTCGCCACCGAGCCCAAGCGGGACCTCGTCGCGACCTACCGCAAGGCGGGCGGCACCGGCCCGCGCTACGCCGAGGTGCCCATGGCCTGGGCGCCCGACGCACACACCGCGGCCCAGGCGGTTCTGGAGACCAGCCGGTGGGCGCTGCTGGGCTGGAAGGTGATGAGCGAGCTGCCCAACCCGGTCAACTTCGAGGCGGCCTCCGCCACCGTCCGCGAGCCGGACGTGCTGGAGCGGTTCGCCTGCGGGCCCGACCCGGACCGGTTCGTGGAGGTGGCGCAGCAGTTCGTCGACGCGGGCTTCGACCACCTGGTGACGCAGAACGCCGGTCCGGACCCGGACGGCTTCATCGACTTCTACCAGCGGGAGCTGGACCGCCGGCTCCGCGCCCTGAAGCCCCGGGACTGACCTCCCGCGCGCGCCCGGCCCGCCCCCGCCGTGGGCGCGGGGACCGGCCGCCCGGCCGGTCCCCGCCCGCGCACCTCAGTGCGCGGTGTCGGTGTGCCAGAGGACACTGCCGTCGGCGGCGCGGATCACCACGTCACCGTCGGTCTGGACCACCAGCACGGCCCCCGGGTGGGAGCCGAGCCGCTCCCCCTCCGGCGGCCAGACGACCTGCTCGTCGGTGTTGGTCAGCAGCAGCTCCCCCTCCACGGTGAAGTCGGCGCGGACCGCCTTCCGTTCGAGCTCCGGGTCGAGGCCGGTGCTCCAGATCTCCTCCTCGTTCTCGTCGTGCACCACCAGGTTCCCGGTCACGTCGTTGAACCGCAGCCGGGCCTTGAGCGAGCTGATCACGTCCCCCCGCTGGATCGCCTCCGGCGCGGTGATCACCTGCTCCTTGGCGGGCCCGCCCCCCGGCGGGATGGTGCCGTCCGCGAGCTGCTTGAGCGCCGAGAGCGACGGCGTGAACGCGTAGACGCTGCCCTCGGTGCGGACGAACTGCCGCAGGCTCAGCTCCACGCTCGCCGTCGGGGTCTCGGTGCCGCCGGAGGGATACGAGACCTTGCCCTCCGTGCCGATCACCGCGTCGCCGCCGACCGGCGGAACCCGCTCGGGGAAGTTCGGCCCGTTGATCCAGATGTTCTGCACGAACTCGAACTGCTGGACCAGGTCCGACTGGTAGGTGACGAAGACGAGACCCCTCGGTGCGTCCGGCCCGTTCGCCTCCCCGCCGGCCGGGTCGAACGGCATACCGTAGGGGATCCCGCGGCGCATCAGGCGCCTGCCGTCCAGCGCCCCCTTCTCGGCCAGCGGTGCCGGATCGGTGGTCCGGACCTTCAGGCCGTCGCGCGGATTGACCTTCCGCACGTGGGAGAAGAGGGGCGTGACGCGGCCGTCCGTGTCGTCCCGGAAGCTGATGTCGTTGTCCGTGTCAGCTCCGGGGCGCACGGGCACGTCCACGTCCGGGCTCTTGGCGACGGGCGTGCCGGACCGCCAGCGGCCGAACAGGCGGGCGGCGAGCCACTCGGTGGTCGCCGTCTCCGGCACGGCCTTGGCGTCCTTGAGGATCTTGAGCTGGTCGGCGACCTGCGCCCACCACCCCGGCACGTCCTGGGCCAGCCGGCGCACCACGTGGAACGAGCCGTCCTTCATCCAGTCCGGCAGCGTGGCCGGCCTGCGGTGGTCGGTCGGGTATCCCACGACGAACTCGCCCGGCGGGATGATCCGGGTCCCGGGCTTGCCCTTCTGGTACTCGGGCTTGTCGGGGTCGGCCTCGTCGAAGTCCAGCACGCCCGGCTGGCTGACGCCGTCCTTGAAGCCGAAGTGCTCCTTGCCCCGCCGGTTGCCCTCCAGCGTGGCGCCGGTCTGCTCGAAGGCGACGGACAGCCGGTGGGCGGCGATCTCCTCGCGCTCCCGGGCGAGCGCCGGGCCGAGGTCCTCGGCGCGGTCGGCGGCGACCGTGAGGATCACGTGCACGGGGTCGGTGTGCTCGGCGCCGAACAGCCAGTGCGCCGGGTCGTTGGCCCCGGTGTCCCCGACGATCGCCTTGCGGGCGGCGGAGCCCTGGACGAACGCGGCCTGCGTGGTGCCGTCCGGCACGTCCGCGATGGGCGACTCGCCCAGGAGTCGCACCAGCCCGGGGTGGGTGAAGCTCACCGAGCGCCACACGGCCCGCAGGCCGGCCGGGTCGGTACCGGCCGCGTTGCGGCGGGCCGCGCTGAACGTGGCGTTGAACGCGGCCACGTCCCGCGTGGTGGCTATCCGGTGGCGGAGCCTGCCCAGCCAGCGCCTGGCCTGCGCCGGATCCCCGATGGTGAGGAACAGGAGCTGAACGTAGTCCTTCCTGAAGCCCGCGAGGACGTCGCCCTGGATCTCGGTGCTGTCCCGCAGGGGTAACTGAGCCGCGGCGGCCGTGCCGGGCCCCGGAATCACGGGGCTCACGACCGCGGAATCTGCGGCGGTTTGTGCCATGGATTCTCCGAATACGATGCGATGGGGAACGCGCCGGTGCGAATACGCCCGTACGCGCACGGAACTTATCGGCCCGCCCATGTCAACGGGCCACTTCCTTCACGAAACCACCCATCAGAGGGCAGTCGCGGCATCGAGCGTACCGATGTTTCCGTTTACGCCCCACTGGCTACCCGGAGCGCGCCGGAGATCGTCACGCCGCACGCACAAGGAACGGTGAGAATATGCGGATCGCATTTGTGATGGCACACGAGGGCGTCGAGCAAATCGAACTGACGTCGCCCTGGCAGGCGCTCGCGGAGACCGGCGAGACGCCGCAGCTCATCTCGACCAGGCCCGGCAGCGTCCAGGCGTTCAACCATCTGGACAAGGCGGACACCTTCCCGGTGGACGGCACGGTGGGGCAGGCGTCCCCCGACGAGTTCGACGCGCTGGTCCTGCCCGGCGGCGTCGCCAACCCGGACGCGCTGCGGATGGACGAGCGGGCCGTCGCGTTCGTCAGGGCGTTCTTCGACGCCGGCAAGCCGGTGGCGTCGATCTGCCACGGGCCGTGGACCCTCGTCGAGGCCGGTGTGGTGCGCGGCCGGACCATGACGTCCTGGCCGAGCCTGCGCACGGACCTGCGCAACGCCGGCGCCACGTGGGTGGACGAGCCGGTGGTGGTCTGCCACGAGGCGCCGAGCACGCTGATCACCAGCCGCAAGCCGGACGACCTGCAGTTCTTCAACGACGCGATGCTGAGGGAGTTCGGGAAGGTCGCCGTGTGACGGCCGCCGCCCCCGATCCCGATACGCACCGGAGGAAGCCATGAACCTCGCGTTCCTCGACCCGCTGCTGCACAGGCCGGGCCCCTGGGCCTCGGTGTACTTCGACACCTCCGACGCGACGGAGGACGCCGCCGCGGTGCGGGAGTTGCAGGCGCGCGGCGCCCGCGACCGGCTGGCCGACCTGGGGGCGGACGAGGCGACGTGCCGTGCCGTGTACGACACGCTCAGCGGCCTGTCCCCGGACGAGGTGGGCCACGCGGTCTTCGCCACCGACGGCGAGGCCGTCCTCGACGTGCCGCTGGCCGTGCCGCCGCCGTCCCCGCCGATGACGAGCTGGGCCGTGCTGCCGCGCCTGGCGCCGCTGCTGGACTACGGCGGGCAGGACCCGACGACCCTGGTGGCGTTCGTCGACCGCCGGGGCGCCGATCTGCAACTGCGCGCCCCCCACGGCCGGCCGCGCCCGGCGGCCGAGGTGCGCGGCCGGGAGTGGCCGATGCACCGCACCGGGCGGGCCGACTGGTCGGAGCGGCACTTCCAGCTCTCCGTCCAGAACACCTGGGACGAGAACGCGGCCCGCATCGCCGAGACCCTGGCCGCCGACGCCGAGCGGGCGCACGCCGAGATGCTGGTGCTGGCCGGCGACCAGCGGGAGCGGCGCGCGGTGCGCGACCGGCTGCCGGAGTCGCTGCGCGAGGTGACCGTCGAGTCCGAGCACGGCGGCCGGGCGGCGGGCGCCTCGCCCAAGCTGCTGGACGCCGACATCGCGCGGGCCCGCGAGGAACTGGCGCGCGAGCACACCGCCGAGGCGCTGGAGCGGTTCGAGGCCGGGCGTGCGCCGGGGCAGCGGGGCCGCATCGAGGCCGCCGAGGGCGTGCCCGCGCTGGTGGAGGCCGCGCGCGAGCACCGCATCGACACCCTGCTGGTCCGGCAGGGCGGCCCCGACCTGCACCGGGACGTGTGGGTGGGCCCCGAACCGGACCAATTGGCGCTGCGCCGCTCCGACTCCCGGTACCTCGGCGAGCCCGCGCCCGAGCCGGCGCGCGCCGACGACGCGCTGCTGCGCTCCGCGGCGGCGACCGGCGCCGACGTGGTGGCGCTGCCCGGGACACCGGCCGGCGCGGGCACCGGCACGCTGCCGGCCGGCGGGCTCGGCGCGGTCCTGCGCTGGCCCTACCCGGACGGCGTGCCCGGCGGCGGCCACCGGCCCACGGCCTGACCCGGCGGCCCGCCCCGACCGCGAGAAGCAGCTCCGCCCCGGCGCCGTTACGCGCCGGGGCGCCGGGGTACCCGCCCGCGCACGCTTTCAACCAGGAGGCTCGCATGACCACAGACCAGTACCTGGCCGAGCTCGGGCAGCAGTTCCGGGTGGACGCGGTGCGCGCGACGTCGACCGCCGGCTCCGGGCACGCGACGTCCTCGATGTCCGCGGCCGACCTGATGGCCGTGCTGATGGCGAGGTATCTGCGCTACGACTTCGACTGGCCGGACCACCCGGGCAACGACCACCTGATCCTGTCCAAGGGCCACGCGTCGCCGCTGCTGTACGCCGCGTACAAGGCGGCCGGCGTGATCTCCGACGAGGAGCTGCTGACGTTCCGCGAGTACGGCAGCCGCCTGGAGGGCCACCCCACGCCCCGCCTGCCGTGGGTGGACGTCGCCACCGGCTCGCTGGGCCAGGGGCTGCCCATCGGCGTGGGCATCGCGCTGGCCGGGCGGCGCCTGGACGAGATGCCGTACCGGGTGTGGGTGCTGTGCGGCGACAGCGAGCTGGCCGAGGGCTCGGTCTGGGAGGCGTTCGAGCACGCCGGGTACGAGGGGCTGAGCAACCTCACCGCGATCGTCGACGTCAACCGGCTGGGACAGCGCGGGCCGACGCGGCACCAGTGGGACCTGGGCGCGTACGCGCGGCGCGCGCGGGCGTTCGGCTGGCACACGGTCGAGGTGGACGGCCACGACCCGGCGGCGATCGACGCGGCCTACGCGGAGGCGATCGGTGCCCAGGACCGGCCGACGGCGGTGCTGGCCCGGACCGTGAAGGGCCGGGGCGTCGCGGCGGCGCAGGACCGCGAGGGCATGCACGGCAAACCGCTGCCGGACGTGCGGGAGGCCGTCGAGGAGCTCGGCGGCGTGCGGAACCTGACGGTCGAGGTGCGGCGCCCGCCCGCCTCCACGGCCCCCCGGCAGGCCCACGGCGTCCACGCCGACCTGCCGCGCTACACGGTCGGGGACCGGGTCGCCACGCGGGACGCGTACGGGCGGGCGCTGGCCGCCGTGGGCGCCGACCGGGCCGACGTGGTGGCGCTGGACGGCGAGGTCAGCGACTCCACGCGGTCGGAGTTCTTCGCCAAGGAGCACCCCGGCCGGTTCTTCGAGTGCTACATCGCCGAGCAGGAGCTGATCGCCACGGCCGTCGGGATGCAGGTGCGCGGCTGGACGCCGTTCGTGTCGACGTTCGCCGCGTTCCTGACCAGGGCGCACGACTTCCTGCGGATGGCGGCCGTCAGCCGGGCCGGCATCAGCGTCGCGGGGTCGCACGCCGGGGTGGCGATCGGGCAGGACGGCCCGTCCCAGATGGGTCTGGAGGACCTGGCGATGTTCCGGTCCGTGCACGGCAGCACCGTGCTCTACCCGTGCGACGCCAACCAGACCGCGCGCCTGGTCGCGGGCATGACGGACGGCGCGGGGGTGCGCTATCTGCGCACCTCACGCGGGAAGAGTCCGGTGATCTACGGCCCGCACGAGGAGTTCCCGGTAGGCGGCAGCAAGGTGCTGCGCTCCTCGGACGCGGACCGGCTGACCATCGTGGCCGCCGGGGTGACCGTGCACGAGGCGCTGACCGCCGCCGACGAGCTGGCGGCGGACGGCATCCCGGCGCGGGTGCTGGATCTGTACTCGGTGAAGCCGGTGGACGCGCGGGCGCTGTGGGCGGCGGCCGAGGAGACCGGCTGTCTGCTGACGGTGGAGGACCACCGGCCCGAGGGCGGACTCGGGGACGCGGTGCTGGACGCCTTCACGGACGGGCGGCCGGTGCCGCGCCTGATCCGGCTGGCCGTGGGGAACATGCCGGGCTCGGCGACGCCGGAGGAGCAGCTGCGGGAGGCCGGGATCGACGCCGGCGCGATCGTGACGGCCGCCCGCCGGCACGTCGCGGAGGCGGGCGCGACGAACGCGGCGGCGGCTTGAGAGGGCGGACGCGGCCCTCAGGGAGCCTCTTCGAAGCGGGCCGCGGCCAGGTAGTCGGGGCGCGGGTCGAGGGCGGCGGCCAGCCGGAAGTGGCGGGTCGCCTCGCCGTCGCGGCCGGCGCGCTCCAGCGTGCGGGCCAGGGCGAAGTGCGCGAACGCGTTGTCCGGCTCGCGCTCCAGGACGAGCTGGAACTCCAGCTCGGCGGAGCGGAGCTGGGCGGCGAGGAAGAAGGCACGGGCGCGCAGCAGGCGGGCGGCCGTGTTCTCCGGGTGGGCGGTGATCAGGGGGTCGAGCAGCTTCAGCGCGCCGCGTGGATCGCGGGCCTGGAGGAGCTGTTCGGCCGCCCGGTAGGCGATGACATGGGTTTCGGGTGTGGCGTCGGGCACGGGGCCTCCTTGGGAACAGGTCGAGGCGTCGGCACGTGTACCAGGGTGGGCCCAACACCGGGGTCGCGGCCAGTATTCCCCCGCGGAATTCCGGACCGCCCCGGGCGCGGGGCGGCGCCGGGCGCGACGACCGGGCATGGCTGACCGCGCGGCGGTGGCGCGCGGCCGGCGGCGGACGGTGCTGGCGATCTGCTGCATGAGCCTGCTGATGGTCAGCCTGGACGTCACGGCGCTCAACGTCGCGCTGCCGTCGCTCCGGCGCGAGCTGGGCGCGGACGTCCCCGGGCTGCAGTGGACGATCGACGTGTACACGGTGGTCCTGGCGTCGTTCCTCATGCTCGCCGGCTCGACGGCGGACCGGATCGGCCGGCGCCGGGTCTTCCGCGCCGGGCTGCTGGTCTTCACCGCGGGCTCCGTGCTGTGCGCGCTGGCGCCGGGCCTGGGCTGGCTGATCGTCTTCCGCGCGGCGCAGGCCCTGGGCGGGTCGATGCTCAACCCGGTGGCCATGTCGATCATCCGCAACACCTTTCAGGACCCCCGGGAGCTGGCCCGCGCGATCGGCGTCTGGGGCGGGGTCATGGGCATCTCCATGTCGGTCGGCCCGGTGCTGGGCGGCGCGCTGACGCACTCCTTCGGGTGGCGGGCCGTCTTCTGGCTCAACGTCCCGGTCGGCGCCGCCGCCCTGCTGCTCACCGCGCGCTACGTGCCGGAGTCCCGCGCCCCCCGGCCCCGCCGGATCGACCCGGTGGGGCAGGTGCTGGTGGTGACGCTGCTGGGCTCGCTGACGTTCGGCATCATCGAGGGCGGCGGCGCCGGCTGGGACTCCCCGGTGCCGGCGGTCTGCGGCGCGGTCGCGCTCGGCGCGCTGGCGGGCCTGCTGTGGTACGAGCCGCGGCGCGCGGAGCCGCTGCTGGAGCTGCGGTTCTTCCGCAGCGTGCCGTTCACCGGGGCGTTCGCGTGCGCGGTGGTGTCGTTCGCCGGGCTGGGCGGCTTCCTGTTCCTCAACACCCTGTACCTGCAGGAGGAGCGCGGGCTGTCCGCGCTGCGCGCCGGGCTGTTCCTGCTGCCGATGGCCGCGATGACGCTGGTCTTCTCGCCGCTGTCGGGCTATCTGGTGGGCCGCCGCGGCGCCCGGCTCCCGCTGCTGCTCGCGGGGGCCGCGATCGCCGGCAGCGGCGCGGTGCTCACGCGTCTGGAGCCGGACACCCCGGTCGCGGTGCTGCTGGGCGTCTATGTGGTGTTCGGGATCGGGTTCGGCCTGGTGAACGCGCCGATCACCACCACCGCCGTCACCGGCATGCCGCCGTCGCGGGCCGGGGTGGCGGCGGGGGTGGCCTCCACCGGGCGGCAGGTCGGGTCGGCGCTCGGGGTCGCCGTCGCCGGCGCGGCGCTCGCGGCGGGGGCGCGTACCGCGGGGTGGTGGGTGATCGCCGGCTGCGGCGCGCTGGTGCTGCT
>NZ_JBPQTQ010000181.1:0-8959 GCF_051386415.1 Streptomyces sp. URMC 129 | reverse complement strand
CTCCCGCGCCGCGTCGGCCGGCGCGGGAGGCCCGGGAGGCGACCCGTCCGGAGCGCCCGGCTCCGCCTGCCCCGCCCGGCCGTGGGCCGGCGGGCCTTCGAGGAGCTGCGGGGCCAGATGCGTCATGCGCACCCGGCGCGGCAGGCCCCCGCCCGGCGGCCGGGGCTGCGGCTGGACATGGGCCGGGACGTGGGGCTGGGACTGGTGGGGTTGCGGCTCGGGCCGGGGCTGGAACGGCGCCGCCCCCTGCTGGGGCAGGTCGGCCACGGCGGGCCCGGTGCCGTTGACCGGCACCGGCGGGGTCCGCCGGTGCCTGCCGCTCTCCGTGGGGGGCACCGAGGCGAGGTGGCGCTCGGCCCGGTCGTCGGTGGGCGGGGCCGCCGCCGACGGCGGCGGCGCCTCGACGATCTCGTGCGGCAGCAGGACGACGGCGAGCAGGCCCTTGTAGGAGGAGGGCCGCAGGGTGACGGTGATGTCGTGCCGCCGGGCCAGGTGGCTGACCACGATGAGCCCGAGCCGGGGGTCCTCGCCCAGCGTGGTCAGGCTGAACTCCGGCGGATCGGACAGCAGGCGGTTGGCGGCCTCCAGGTCCGCCTCCGACATGCCCAGGCCCCGGTCCTCGACCTCCACCGCCACGCCCTGCGCGACGGGGACGGGCCGGACGTGCACCTCGGTGTGCGGGGGCGAGAACACCGTACCGTTCTCGATGAGTTCGGCCAGCAGGTGGATCACGTCGCCCACGGCGGGCCCGATGACCGCGTGGCCCGCGGTGCCGTCCACCACGACCCGCGCGTAGTTCTCGACCTCCGAGACCGCGCCCCGCAGGACATCGGTCAGCGACACGGCGGTGTGCCAGCGGCGGCCGGGCGCCGCGCCGCTGAGGATGGTCAGGCTCTCGGCGTTCCGCCGCATGCGGGCCGCGAGGTGGTCGATCGCGTACAGGTCGGCGAGCTCCCCGGGGTCGGTCGCCTTGTGCTCCATGCCGTCGATCACGCTGAGCTGACGGCGCAGCAGGACCTGCGTGCGGCGCGACATGTTGAGGAACATCCGGCGGGTGCCCTCGCGCAGCTCCGCCTGCTCCAGCGCGACCGCCACCGCCGTCCGCTGCGCCGTGCCGAACGCCTGGGCCACCCGGCCGAGTTCGTCCTTGCCGAAGTCGAGGGCGGGCACCCGGTCGGCCTCGGGGACCGGCTCCCCGCGCCGCAGCCGGTGCACCAGCGCGGGCAGGCGCTGCTCGGCCAGCTCCAGCGTGGCCTTGCGCAGGCCGGACATCCGGGTCAGCAGCGAGCGGGTGATCCGGTACGAGACCAGGGCGCACGCGACGATGCCGGCCAGGCCGATGGCGCTGCTGACGACCACGCGCTGGAGGAACGCGTCCTCGTCGTGCTCGGCCTGCTCGGTGAGCGTGACGCGGTAGCCGGCGGCCATCCGCGCGAAGCCGTCCAGGACGGCGGCGGGTGCCTCGGCCCACCCCGCCTCCAGCGGGGGCAGCACCAGCTCGGTTCCCGTGTCACCCGCGTCCGGCGCGTCCCCCGCGTCCGGCGCGGCGGGCGCGGAGCCGGTGACGACGGCGCGCTCCAGGGCGGCGAGCGCCGCCCCCGCGTCCTCCGTCAGCGTCTCGTCCAGCAGCTCGCGCTGCTCGGGCTCCAGCTGCGGGGCCAGGTTGTCGAGCAGGTGTTCCCGTACGGCGATGGTGGCGGTCAGCGCGTCCCGTTCCCCGGTGCTGATGGTCCCGCCCGCGGTCGCCGCGCCCAGCAGCGCGTTCTCCTGGGCCAGCAGCTCGCCCGCCTCCACCAGCGCGAGCAGGTCGAACAGATCCTCCGTCAGGTCAGTGCTGGAGTCCGAGACGCGCACGATCGGCTCGAACAGCTCGTCGGAGGCCCGCACGGCCCGGGTGTAGGCGTCGAAGGTGTCGAGACGGCCCAGGCGCCCGTCGTCGATCGCCGTACGCGCGGCCTCCAGTTCGGCCAGCCGTCCCGTCAGTTCCGAGGAGGCGGCGGGGAAGGCGGGCACATCGGGCCACAGGGCGTCGAGGTTCGCGCGCTGGTAGGCCTCGATCGCGGCGTCCGTCTCGTCCCGCCGCGCCTCGAGGCTGTCCCGGGTGGCCCCGGAGGCCTGCCACACCAGCGTCTGGTGCCGCTCGGCCTGGAGCGCCTGCCGCAGCGGGCGCCACACCGCCTCGGTCGCCCGGAAGGACCCCCGGCCGTCGCTGAGCCGCTGCCACGGGTCGAGGAGCACCGCCGTCCCGGCGGCCCACAGCCCGATCATGGCGCAGACCGGGATGATCACGAGCAGGATCAGCGAGAGCCGGATGCTGCCGTGGCGCCGCTTCCGGGCTATCGCCCCCAGCCATCTGTTGCCGCTGCGTATCACCTTGCTCCTCGGTCGCGGTGGCGTGGGCCCGCCCGGAGCCGCGGTGGCGACACCGCGACCGGAGCACGGAACCCGGAAGCGGCACACCGACAGGTCGACGGACCCCGTCCCACAACGGGCGCGACCCGGCCCCCGGCCGGCCTGGCGAAGGTGGATATGTGGAGGAGAGGAGCAGCTCCGCGGGGCCCGGCCCCGGGGGGCGCGGTGTCCGGCCGGGTCCGCACGCACCGCGGCTTCCGGGGATCGCCCTCAGCGGCGGGACATGAGACTTCGCACCGGAGCGCCCGGCCCGCATGTCACCGCGCCGTCACCTGAGCGACAACCTCTCGCGCGGCGATGCTAACCGGTGGCATGCTTTTCCGCCACAGGCGGAAACGACCTTTCTCTCTTTCGCGACACACCCGGCGCGGCACCGCCGCCGTGTCCGGCACGCGCGCACTTCCGCCCAACGCGGCGCTTCCGCACCCTCCGTGACCACGTGTCACCTCACAGCGGCGGGTCCGTGCCCGCTCGCGGACAGAGCGTGAAGACAGTGGAGGACGGACCGCCCGCCCGGCCCGTCCTGACATCGCCGCACCGCCCGGAACCCGCCGCGGTCGCACGGAAGCCGACGTCCTGGCCGGTTTCCGTGCCCGGGCCCGCGCCGCGGGGGCCAGGGTTGCCCCGGCCCGCACCCCCCCCGGCGGCCGGGCCGGCCGGCCGCGCCGGGCCGCACCCGCCACCGCGGCGGTGCCCGCGGCGATGCCCGCACCCGGGGGAGACGGGCTGACGGGAACGCCGGTGAGGACGAGCGGCTCCGGCCGCCCGCGCGGGTGAGCGGCGTACAGGTGCGCCCCCGGCATGGCTACATGCCGAAGGGGGAAGGTCCGACCAGCGGGTTCCCGCCGGCCGCCTCGTGATCGAGGGGCGATTCACCCCTTCGGCTCCGCGCGGAGGGCGGTCATGGTGGTGCTCTCCGCAACGAACCGGGACACGTCGGCGTGCCTGGCGACAACTGGTCGTTCCGGCCCCGATGGTGCTGCCGCGCCGCCGCCGGAGCCGGGGGGCCAGGTGCGCAGCGAAAAACACCCCCGGAACCACCCGACGCCGGACTCACCGCCGGTGAACAGGCGCGACTTCGCTCTCCGGGGAGGCGCTTATGGGACAGCCGCCGGCAGGAGATAGGGGCGTTCCCACTGGCCCATTACGCCGTCCGGCATCTGATGTGTGAGGCGGCTGACCAGGCCGATATCGGCCCCGGCGGACTGTCCTTCCCCTCACCGTCCGACTGAAGTCCTTGCGGCAGCCCGCGCGGAAATCATGGAAAGGTGGCACGGCGCCGGCCCGCGAGCTGTCGAACTCCTCCACGCGAACGCCTGCGGAAAGAAGCCTCGCACCGAAACCACCGTCCACCACCCGGCCTCACCCATATCAAGATCCTCGCCCTTTCCTGACCGCATGGCATTGGGCTTGACACCCCGTTACCACCTGCGTTCAAGGTCACCGCTACTTGACGGCTTGGTCCCGCCAGTGGGAGTTCACGAGGAACTCCGAGACGCCGCCGACGAATGCGGTACCGGCCCATTGTTCGGCACGGAGCAGGTACATGAACCAGGCGGTGAGGTAGCCGCGAAAGCCGCCGCCGTCGTGCTCGATGGTGGTGTGGTCCGCATGGCGCAGCACACCGACGGCGGCCGGTCCCGGTACGCGGTCGAAGTAACGGCGCTGAGCCGCGGGCGGCGCGGCGATCAGGTCGTCCTCGCCGCCGAGGAGAAGGACGGGACAGGCCAGCCTTTCGAGCCGGAACGTGTCACGGTCGGCGACCCAGCGCTCGTCGGGAAGCGCGACACACAGCGCGGCGGTGATGAGCCCGTCCGCCGCGACAGCCGCGTTGACCGCGCCGCCGGCGCCCTGGGAGTGCCCGAGCGCACCGATGCGCCGGGTGTCGATCCGGTCGTGGAAGACACTGCCCGGGTCATCGTTGGCCACCACCAAGTGCCGTGCGCCGGCGAGCATTTCGGTGCCCTGGCCGGTGGCTCCGCTGTCCGCGGCGATGACGACGAACCCCCAGGAGGCGAGGTGCGCGAGCAGCGCGGTATAGGTCGCGGGCCGGGCCCCGGTGCCATTCCCCCAGGTGAGCACCGGATGCCGCAGGCCATCCCCGCCCAAGTCCTGTGGCCGGTAGAGGGCATAGCCGGGAAGACCGCTCAGGACCACGCCATGCGGCCCGGACCGCGCATACCAACTCTCCACGGCGTACGCGGTACTGGCATGGCCGACGCCGGTAAGGCCAAGCGCGCCGGTGAACCCCGAAAGGCCCAGAGCCGCAGTGAGCAAGGTGCGACGCGTCGTTCCAGCCATGGCATCCACTCCCGGCGTCATTACCGTGGTGATTGTCAGCCGATGCGTATGTCACCGGGCGAGCGGCATACGCGGGTTATGGATTTCCGGCGGGCGGCCGGGGTCGTCCTTGACTCCGCCTGATGAGAAACTCTAGCGTACCCGAGGTGTCGCCAGTATCTATACCATCGGCCAGCGGCTCCGGGAAGGACGGTAGCGACATCGTGCTCACCCCTCTCCGAAGGGAAGCCGCGCAACGGACCGAGTTCGAGATCGCCGAGAACCCCTGGAGCGAACTGCCGCTCTCGCTGGCCGCGTTGCTGCGGCCACACCTGCCCGCCATCGGAGCGACCACGGTCAGAGCGGTCCAGCGCCGGGTGGAGGACTACCGCTGCCCGCTCGACTCGCCCACCGGCCGGAAACTCGTCTCCGCCGTGCACCGGTCCCTCGAGGACTTCGTGGAGCTGATCGAAGACCCGGTCAGGCCCCCGGACCGGGCGGCGTTCTTCCAGGACCTGGGACGGCTCGAATTCCTCCGCGGGCGCGGCACCGACGGCGTCCAGGCCGCGTACCGCGTCGGGGCGCGGGTGGCTTCCCGCCGGTACGCGGCGATCGCCCGGTCCGCCTCGTTCCCCTACGAGGTCACGTTCATCCTCAACGACGCGGTGCTCGCGCACATCAGCGATCTGTGCGGCGAGATCGTGAAGGGACACACGGCGGCCCGCGCCCACGCCATCCGGGACATCCCGCGCACCCGCCAGATCCTGGCCGAGTACTTGCTGGACCAGCGCACCTGGCCGTCCTCCGAGCCCGTCGAGGCCCTGGCCGCCCGCGCGGAGTGGCCGTTGCCGG
Organism: Streptomyces sp. URMC 129; assembly: GCF_051386415.1. NCBI lineage: Bacteria > Bacillati > Actinomycetota > Actinomycetes > Kitasatosporales > Streptomycetaceae > Streptomyces > Streptomyces sp. URMC 129. The sequence continues at coordinate 3,415 of NZ_JBPQTQ010000181.1, read as the reverse complement.
AACGCGTGGCATGCGTCCTCGTCCCGTCCGCGCCGGACGGCATCCACGGTCTCGACGACGACATCCTGATCCTGCGTCGCGGTACGGACGTGCGGCTGATCGTTCCCGGCCCCGAGTCACCGGACCGGCTCCGGCGCCTGCGCCTGGTGTTCAGGAACATCCCGGCCGTGGCGGGGCCGCCCGTGCCGCTGGACCAGACGTGGCTCTCGCTCTGCTCCGCCCGCCTGGCCGTCCGGCTCATGAGCCGGTCCCGACGCGGCATCCCGGGCCTGACCAACGCCGCCGACAACCTTCCCGACCAGTACCTGCTCCACGGCGCCCCGCTCGCGGACCTCGTCGCCGACCGCGTCCTCCTCCCCCTCCGCGACCTCCCTCCCGAACGGGCGGCACGCCTGGCGGAGACGCTCGACGCACTCCTGATGTCCTGGCGCCGCAGCGCGGGCGAAGTGGCCGAGGCCCTGCACATCCACCCCCAGACGGTCCGCTACCGAGTCCGCCAACTCGACACCCTCTTCGGCCCCCGCCTCGCCGACCCCTCGTTCCGCTTCCAGGCGATGATCGCCCTGCGCTCCCGGGCCCTGAACGGCACGGCACCGCGCTGACCGGCTCGCTTCCGGGGCCCACCGAAGGCAAGCCGTACGCCCGTGGCTGTCCCGTCCGTGGGTCCGTGGCGTCTCCTCGGGGAGGTCTTCCCCGTAGGTGACGTCCGGCTCGGCTGCGAGGGCCCCGGCCGGCTGGGACGTCCGGGTCTGGTCGATGGCGATCCGCCTGAGCGGGCCGAGGCCGCGGAGCCGGGAGAGGGCGTCGCCCCGCAGGCCCAGGCCGCGCGGTACGTGCCGCCGTCGAACTCGGTCAGCCGGAGTGCGCAGTCGTCGATCAGTACGGCGCCCGGGCCGGCGGCGGCGAACGCGGTCTCTCCCCGGCGTCGGCAAGCCCCCCACGGCTACGAGGCCCGCCACGTTCGGCACCCGGTGCCGGCCGAGCGCGCCGGAGGCATCAAGGAGACGCGGCCGAAGGTCCGCCCCGCCACAGGGTGGCCGTCACCGCCGTTCTCCGGTGGCGCGTGACCGAACGCCCCGGAAACAACGCCGGCTCGCCGGACCCGTAGCCGAACAGCGGGACACGCCGCACCCCGACCTCCCCGGTATGCTGCCCGTCACCCCCCTGGGCCCCGCCGAACTCCCGGACGACCTCTCTCCCTCGGTTGTCCGGAGCCCTGCGGCTGGAGATCCGCCACCACCGGCAGACCAATGTGGCCGACTGCCGCATCACCCTCACAGCGGACACGGTCGGTCACACCGCCGACACAGCTGCGTTGGCCGTCGGGGTGGTCCGCGCCACCCTGGCGCAAAGTGACCACAACGAACACTGCGTCAAGCCAACAGAGGAGGAAACGGTGACCAAGAGCACAGGCTCTCCGTCATCCTTCTGCGTGGCGCCCCCGGCAGGACTCGAACCTGCGGCCAAGCGCTTAGAAGGCGCCTGCTCTATCCACTGAGCTACGGGGGCCGGTCATGGTCATGGCGTGGGACGGTGCCCCCTTGGTGACCTCGCCGCGCACAGGATAGGGCTTCAAGGGGATCGTCCCGGTTGCTTCACCGCAACACCCTCCTGTGGAGATCCAGTGAAGCAGCCCTGATAATCGCAGGCGAGTGCGAGGAGCGCAGCGTTTTTGATCGGTCGGATCGGGGGTGTTGCGCAGTCGTTATCCCGCGGTCATGCGCCCGCCCGCCCGCTTTGGGGCGCGTTCGGGCGGAAATGCTAGGGAAACGGATTGAAATTAGGCATTCTGCGCATGTGGCGATCTTGCACGCACGGCCCGAACTGCTGGACGCGCTGACCGAACTGCGGAAGCGTCTCGCTGCCGCGCGCTTCCCGCTGGACCTGCCCGGAGCCGAACGGGCCCGGCGGTCGCGCGCCGAGCTGCTCGCCCAGCTCGACGGCTACCTGCTGCCCCGGCTCCGTCACCCCGAGGCGCCGCTGCTCGCCGTCGTCGGCGGCTCCACCGGGGCCGGCAAGTCCACCCTCGTCAACTCGCTCGTCGGCCGCCGCGTCACCGAGGCCGGGGTGCTGCGGCCCACCACCAGGACGCCCGTCCTCGTCTGCCACCCCCACGACCAGCACTGGTTCTCCGGCCGCCGCGTCCTGCCGCAGCTCGGCCGGGTCGTCGGCCCCCGCCAGGAGACCGAGGGGCCGCCCGCGCTCGCCCTGGTGACCACCCGCGCCCTGCCCGCCGGCCTCGCCCTCCTCGACGCCCCCGACATCGACTCCCTCGTCGCCGCCAACCGCGACCTCGCCGCCGACATCCTCTGCGCCGCCGACATCTGGGTCCTCGTCACCACCGCGTCCCGCTACGCCGACGCCGTCCCCTGGCACCTGCTGCGCAGCGCCCGCGAGTACGACGTCACCCTCGCCACCGTCCTGGACCGGGTCCCGCACCAGATCGCCGCCGAGATCTCCCGGCACTACGACAGCCTGCTCGACCACGCCGGCCTCGGCGACGTCCCCCGCTTCACCGTGCCCGAGCTGCCCGAGTCGGCCGGCGGCGGCTCCGGGCTGCTCCCGGCCAGCGCCGTCGCCGGCCTGCGCGAGTGGCTCAGCAGCCGCGCCCAGGACCCCGCCGCCCGCGCCGGGGCCGCCGCCCGCACCGCCACCGGCGCCCTCGGCTCGCTGCGCGCCCGGGTCGCCGCCCTCGCCTCGGCCGGCGCCGCCCAGTACGCCGCCGCCGTCCGCCTCGACCAGCGCCTCGCCGAGGCCTACGCCGAGGCCGACCGCCGGGTGCGCGCCTGCCTGTCCGGCGGCGGCCTGCTGACCGGCCAGGCCCGCGCCCACTGGCTGGCCTTCCCCGAGGACGCCAGCGCCGAGGAGCTGCTCGACGCGCTGACCCACGGCCTCACCGGGCTGCTCGTGGAGGCCGTCTCCGCCGCCGACGAACGCGTCACCGCCGCCTGGCGGCACGAACCGGGCGCGCCCGCGGGCGGCGACGACACCGGCGAGGCCGTCCGCGAGCGCGTCGGCCTCCTCGTGCGCCGGCTGCGGCGCTGCCTGGAGGAGCTGACCGAGGAGGCCAGGGCCTCCGCCGGCGCGCGCGGCGAGCCCGGCGAGGACGCCGAGACCGCGGCGCTGCTGGCCGCCGCCCTGCTCGGCGGACGCACCGGCAACGTCGCCCAGCAGGCCCTGGCCGGCGTCCTCGGCCCCCGGGTGGCCGTCAAGCTGCGCGACCAGGGCGCCCGCCAGGTGCGGGCCTGCGTCGAACGCGTCCTGACCTGTGAACGCGAACGCCGCGGCGCCCCCCTGCACCGCCTCGGCATCACCGCGGCGCCGCAGGTCGAACTCGTCGCCGCGCTGTCCGCCGTCCAGGCCCGGCACACCCGGACCGCCGCATGACCCGCCACGCCCCGCTCCCGCACCGCCC
>NZ_JBPQTQ010000180.1:0-8994 GCF_051386415.1 Streptomyces sp. URMC 129 | reverse complement strand
GGCGGGGACGACCGGGGAGGCGAAGACCGGGAAGGCGGGGAAGGCCGGGAGGGCGGGGAAGGCCGGGAGGGCTCGGAAAAATTCGGCGGGCGACGGCATGGCGGAGCACTCGCCTGGGCAGGATGGCATGCGGAGTGGTCGCCCCTCTCCCGAAGCAGACTCCAGCGCCCCGGCGGCCACGGCCCACGGACCGGTTTCCGGCACGGACGACCCGGGCGTCGACGAGGACGCCGACGAGAACGCCGATCATCTCGCCTCCGCACTGCTGCGCGTGCACGCCGAGCGCATGCGGCAGATCACGCGCGAGGAGCGCACGCGGGCCCGCTTCACCGCCCTGCACCCCGAGGTGCCGGTGACGGAGGTCGCGGCGCTGGCCGAGGACGTGCACGACCTGGCGGGGCTGCGCGCCATAGGTGACCGTTTGGCCTCCTGGCCTCCGGCCGACGCGGGGGATCAGCCGACTCCGGCGAGGTCCCCGAAGCCGTCGTAGTCCTCGAAGTCCCCGTACGCGCCGTCGCCGACGCGGCCGGTGCTGCGCTCGTACTCGGAGCGCGCGGTCTCCAGCAGCCGCCGCCACGACGTGACGGTCGGGCGCCTGCGCAGCAGGGCGCGGCGCTCCCGTTCGGTCATCCCGCCCCAGACGCCGAACTCCACGCGGTTGTCGAGGGCGTCGGCCAGGCATTCGGTGCGTACCGGGCATCCGGTGCATACCGCCTTTGCCCTGTTCTGTGCCGCCCCTTGGACGAACAGCTCATCCGGATCCGTCGTGCGGCAGGCGGCCTGCGCACTCCAGTCGGTCATCCAGCTCATGCAGGTGCCGTCCTCTCCCGAAATCGAGGCTCCCCCACGGCGGCAAGTGGCATATTCCGGCTTGCCAGTTGAGGACGTTACGGAAGGGAGGGCAGGCACAACACCCCCAGCGGGTCCATTCTTGAATGGCCCGATCGGACTATGGGCAGCGCGAAGTCACTCTTGTGAGTGAAGGAGAGGTGCCTGGTCACGCAGGTGCGGACGAGGCGCCGCCGTTCCGTGCGAGGTCTCCGTTGACTCACCCGTTCGGGGGAGGGCGCGCTTGACTGACCGGGGCTTTGTGTGAACCCGTAAGTAGCTTAGGCGAACAGTTGGACCCTTGTCCGGCGTTTGAGAACGTAGGCTTGGCCGCATGGGTAGAAGGCGTCCGGGTGGCGGTATGAGCCCCACGCAGCAGGCGGCCAAGTTCCTGGGGGTCAGCGTCCTGGCGGGCGCGGTGCTGGCGGGCCTGGCCCTGCCCGCCGTGGGAGCGCTGGGACTCGCGGCCCGGGGCACCATGGAGGGCTTCGACGAGATCCCCGCCATGATGGAGCAGCCGCCGCTGAGTCAGAAGACGACGATCCTGGACGCCGAGGGCAACACGATCGCGGAAGTTTACTCGCGGAACCGGACCGTCGTCCCGCTGGAGGACATGTCGGAGTACGTCCGCCAGGCCATCGTCGCCATCGAGGACGCCCGCTTCTACGAGCACGGCGCCGTCGACCTGCGCGGCATCCTGCGCGCCCTGAGCCGGAACGTGGAGGAGGGCGGCGTCGCCGAGGGCGCCTCCACCCTCACCCAGCAGTACGTGAAGAACGTCTTCGTCGAGGCCGCCGGCGACGACCAGGAGGCCGTGGCCGAGGCGACGACCCAGACGGGCGCCCCGGGCGTGGGCCGCAAGATCCGGGAGACGAAGTACGCGATCCAGCTCGAACAGGAGCTGACCAAGGACGAAATCCTGGAGAACTACCTCAACATCACCTATTTCGGGCAGCAGGCGTACGGCATCGAGGCCGCCGCCCAGCGGTACTTCTCCAAGCCCGCCGCCGAGCTGGAACTCCACGAGGCCGCCCTGCTCGCCGGCCTGGTCCAGTCCCCGACCGCGTACGACCCGGTCAACGACGACCAGGCCGCCCTCGACCGCCGCAACGTCGTCCTCCAGCGCATGGTCGAGACCGGCGACATCACCCAGGCCGAGGCCGACGAGGCGATGGCCCGCGACCTCGGGCTCAACGTGAGCGAGCCGCGCAACGGCTGCATCACCGCCGTCAACGACGCGGGATTCTTCTGTGACTACGTCAAGCAGGAGTTCCTCAGCAACCCGGTCTTCGGCGAGACCGCGGAGGAGCGCAACGCCCTGTGGGCACTCGGCGGCCTCACCATCCGGACCACCCTCGACCCCGACGACCAGCAGGCCGCCGCCCAGGCCGCGCGCGACCACGTGTACGAGGACGACGAGGTCGCCGCCGCCGTCGTCCAGGTCCAGCCCGGCACAGGCCACATCCTCTCCATGGCGCAGAGCCGCCCCTACGGCAACGACGCCTCGCAGCACGAGACCGTCATCAATCTGAACGTCTCCAGCGAGATGGGCGGCAGCAGCGCCGGCTTCCAGCCCGGCTCGACGTTCAAGCCGATCACCGCCGCCGCCGCCCTGGAGCAGGGCATCTCCCCGGCGCAGGAGTACACGACGGACTACGAGCACACCGTTCCCTACGGGGACTACCGGAACTGCGAGAACGTGCCGTACGAGTCCGCCAACGGCCCCGACTGGGAGGTGGTGAACGAGCGGGAGGACGAGCGCGGCACCTGGGACATGACCTCCGCCCTCGCCCAGTCGATCAACACCTACTTCGTGGAGCTGGAGCGGCAGGTCGGCCTCTGCGAGACGATCACCATGGCCGCCAAGCTGGGCGTCGAGCGCGGCGACGACACCCCGCTGGAGGCCCACCCCTCGGTGACGCTCGGCGGGCAGGAGACCACCCCGCTGATGATGGCCAACGCCTACGCCACCTTCGCCAACCGCGGCACCTACTGCGAGCCCATCGCCATCACCGCCGTGACGGACGCGGACGGCGAGGAACTGGCCGTCCCCCAGTCCGAGTGCACCCAGGTGATGTCGGAGCACACCGCCGACACCATCAACGTGATGCTCGGCGGCGTGGTCGAGGACGGCACCGGCGCGGCGGTCGGCCTCCAGGACCGGGACAACGCGGGCAAGACCGGCACCACGGACGAGCGCGCCGACGTGTGGTTCGTCGGCTACACCCCCGACATCTCCACCGCCGTCCACGTCGGCAGCGACACCGGGCGGATGCCGATGGAGAACATCACCATCGGCGGGCGGTACTTCGACCAGGCCAGCGGCGCCGGCGTGGCCGGCCCGATCTGGAGCCAGGCCATGACGGGCGCGCTCGCGGACGTTCCGCCCTCCTCGTTCCACGACGTCGACGTGCCGCGGGGCGGCGACCGCCGCCCGGACGACGACGGCGACGAGGGGAACGACGGCGGCGGGAACGACCCGGGCACCGGCGGGAACGACGGCGGGAACGACGGGGGCGACGGCTCCACCGGCGACATCTTCGGCGACGGCGACACCGACTTCGACGACTGGCCGGACATCCAGTGGCCCCCGGACACCTTCGGCGGCACCGACCAGGGCAATGAGAACGGCAACGGCAACGGGAACGGCAACTGGCCCTGAGCCGGGTCCGGCGCCACCGCGACGCGGCGACGCCTGGCAGGGGAGCGGCGGCCCCCCATGTCCCCTCCCTACCCGCCCTCTTCCGGGACCCGTCCCCAACGTCCCGCGCCAGACTGACCGTTGTGAAGAGCAACCAGGAGAGCCTCGCCCGCGGGGTCGCCCCCGCCACCCCCGGTACGCTGCACGCCCGTTCCGTGACGGGTGACATCCGCGTCCCGCCCCGCATCGGCCTGACCGTCAGCTTCGGCCGCGACCGGCCCGTCGTCGACCTGTGCGTGGGTGAGGACGATCTCCGCGTGAGCCGCCGGCACGGCGAACTCACCTTCCGGCGCGGCCAGTGGTGGCTGCGCAACACCGGCCGCCAGCTCGTCCGGCTGCCCCTCGGGCGGCTGATGCACCTCACCACCGACCCCGTTCCGCTGGCCGCCGGCTACACCCCCGTGGTCGTGCGCGGCTCCGGCCACCGCGAGCACCTGATCGAGCTGTACGTGACGGACGACGACGAGCCGCCCCGCACCCCGCGCCACGCCGCCCCGACCCTGCCCCCGAAACGCTGGCCGCTGTCGGACGAGGAACGGCTGCTGCTGGTGGTCCTCGCCCAGCGATACCTGCTGTACGAGGAGGGCGCCCGCCCGCTGACCTACCGGCAGGCGGTGGACCACCTCAAGGAGCTCGACCCCGCCACCAAGTGGACCGAGCGCAAGGCGGAATACCGCGTCGAGGCCATCCGCCGCCGCCTCTCCCGCGCCGGCGGCTTCCCCCACCCGCTGCTGCGCGAGGACGACGCCGTCGACGTCTCCGACAACAGCCTGATGCACAACCTGCTGCGGGGCCTGGTGGAGTCCACGACGCTGGTGCCGCCGGACCTGCTGCTGATCGACCCCGACCCGGCCTAGCCGGCGAGCGCGCGCTTGACCGCCGCGGCGACCCGCCCGCCCTCGGCCCGCCCGGCGACCTTGGGGTTGACGCTCTTCATGACGGCCCCCATGGCCCGCGGCCCCTCGGCGCCGCCCGCCCGGGCCTCCGCGACGGCCTCGGCGACCAGCGCGTCCAGCTCCTCGTCGGTGAGCTGCCGCGGCAGGTAGCCGGCGAGCACCTCGCCCTCGGCCCGCTCCCGTTCCGCCTGCTCCGGCCGCCCGCCCTTCTCGAACGCCTCGGCCGCCTCCCGCCGCTTCTTCGCCTCCCGCGTGATCACCTTCACGATGTCGTCGTCGGACAGCTCGCGGGCCGTCTTGCCCGCGACCTCCTCCGTGGTGATCGCGGCCAGCGTCATCCGCAGGGTGGCGGAGCGCAGCTCGTCGCGCTCCTTGATCGCTGCCGTCAGGTCGTTCTGCAGCCGGGACTTGAACGTGGTCATGGCGTCATTGTGGCAGCCGGTACGTTGTATGCATGCGCGCCCGATACCGCATTCCCCTCAACGCCGCCCTCACGGTGACCGCGCTCTCCGCCGCCACAGCGGCGTACGCGGCCGGCTTCGAGGCCCGTTCCTTCCGCCTCCGCCGCGCGTCCGTCCCGGTCCTCCCGCCCGGCATGAGCCCGCTCCGCGTCCTGCACGTGTCGGACATCCACATGGTGTCGGGCCAGCGGAAGAAGCAGCGCTGGCTCCAGTCCCTGGCGGCCCTCCAGCCGGACTTCGTGATCAACACCGGGGACAACCTCTCCGACCCCGAGGCGGTCCCCGAGGTCCTGGACGCCCTCGGCCCGCTGCTGGAACTGCCCGGCGCGTATGTCTTCGGCTCGAACGACTACTACGCCCCCATCCCGCGCAACCCCGCCCGCTACCTGGCGGAGCGCCTCTCCGGCCGCCACGGCCTCAACGGCAACCCGCCGCCCCGGAACGTTCCCCGCAACCCCTGGTGGGAGCTGCGCGACGCCTTCGACGGCGCGGGCTGGGCGAACCTCACCAACACCCGGGGCCGCCTCAAGGCGGCCGGCGCGGACATCGCCCTGACCGGCCTGGACGACCCGCACATCAAGCGCGACCGCTACCAGGAGGTCGCCGGCGGCCCCGACCGCGACGCCGACCTCGCCCTGGCGGTGGTCCACGCCCCGTACCTGCGCGCCCTGGACGCCTTCACGGCGGACGGCTACCCCCTGATCCTGGCCGGCCACACCCACGGCGGCCAGATCTGCGTCCCGTTCTACGGCGCCCTGGTCACGAACTGCGACCTGGACGCGGCCCGCGTCAAGGGCCTCTCCACCCACGAAACGGCAGGTCACCGCACGTACCTCCACGTCTCGGCCGGCTGCGGCACGAACCGCTACACCCCCTTCCGCCTGGCCTGCCCCCCCGAAGCGACCCTGCTGACGCTGACCCCCCGAGAAAGCTGATTTCCCGTACGGCGGACCAGTCGGCTAGAGTAGTCGTCGCTGCACCGGGGTGTGGCGCAGCTTGGCAGCGCGCTTCGTTCGGGACGAAGAGGTCGTGGGTTCAAATCCCGCCACCCCGACAGAGAAACACCAGCTCAGGGGCCTGATCCGCTTAGCGGGTCGGGCCCCTTCTGGGTTTCTGGGGCACTCTTGGGAGCCATTTGGGAGCCGGACCCGAAAATAGGGATCAGCCCCCTGCACAGCTGCACCGAGGGAACCGCCGTCACGTGTCGCTGCTCGGCTCCTGCGCCCAGGCGTCGTCATCCCAGCACCAACAATCCTTCGGATCGCCAAGCGCACGCGGCACATCGGCGCCTCCCCAAGGCACGGCGTGACCACGAAGGAAGTCCTCCGCCGCACTCATGGCTATCCACCGGACGGTGTACGCCTCCTCCGCCTCCCGGTGTGTTCCATCGTTGCCGTGAGCGGTCCAGCCCCAAGCACATCGGTCTGGAAGGTATGTGATCTCGGCAACTCCGCCGTACCTTTCCACCGTGATCTTCTCTGGTTGCCCCGAGCCGTCGTCGACCGCGCCGGGCCACTTCTTACGCGCTGCCTGCTTGGAGATCCCCCAGGCAGATCCCAGATGGCCATAGGTAGCGCCCATTCCCCCGCCCATCAGCGCAGCCTCTGCGGCAAGCACCTCAGCGGCTTCATGCACCAGCCGCAGGGCATGCAGGTAGGCGAGCTGCCAGTCTGCGAACAGCTCCGCCGTAGCAGAGGGTTCGTGTCCGTTGAACAGGCATTCCTGACCACGCGCCGAGATCCGACCCGCGATCTTGCAGGCAAGCTCCCTCAACTGGTCCTGCATCCAGGCTGCTTCGGCAGCATGAGGCGGACGCCACGGATCCGCCATGGCATCCGAATCGAACCAGAACTCGTCATCGCTCACTGAACGCATGGAGACAACCGTAGTTGTCGCAACGTGCCCGGTGGGGACAACCATGATTGTCGCAACGGGCCCGTCGCAGAGCGGGCTTCAAAGGTTTGATGTGCTCGGCTACTCGACTCGAAGCCACAGAGAGGAGAGCAAAACTCCAGGTCACGCCCGTATGACCTGGCCTAGAGGAGGTGACCAGCCTCGACACCAAGGCCGGAAAGCGGGCGGATTGACTTGCGGTGCTAAGTAGCAGCTGCCCGAAGGTGGGCGCGCTCGAATCACCGGGCAACCCACTTGCTTGCGGTCGATATGCGCCGTAGGCCCGAAGAATCGGAGAGGCCATGGCCAAGCACCTCAACTCTCACGTGGTTCCTGACGCTCAAGCGGCTTACCAGTCAGAGCCGCCCCCACGCACGCCGGCCTTCGAGCTTCGCTGCGGCCCCTTGCACGTGACACTTGATCGCGCACCGATCAAGTTGCTGGCACTCGGGAGCACGATGACGGCCGTTGCTATGGGAGCAACGAACTGGTTGCGCTGAAAGCCGGTCAGGGGGTGCTCCGCTTCGGAGCACTCCCTGACCTGATTCTCGTCGCTCGGGGCGATTGGGAGTCCCGAGCGACGAGCCCTCGTTTCCTACCAGCGTGCGCGCAGTAGATCATCCAGCACACGCACCGGTGACGTCGGGCGCCTCGCGAGCCGAGCGTCGAGTGCCATCTCCCACTGCTCGGTGAGACCGAGCATGAGGCGCTTGCGCATACCCGGTGTGACGTGGGCATAGCGCGCCGAGACCGAGCCGTCAATGTGGCCCATCCGCTCGTCCATGAGGACCTTCTCAGTGCCGAGGTCCTCCATCATCGTGCGGTGAGTGTGGCGTAGGCCGTGGGGTGTGAGGCCCTTGGCGATCGGGAGCCAGCAGGCGTCGGCCCGTTGACTCGCGCCGCGCCCGCGTGCCGGGATACCGGGCCACGGCTCACCGAGAATCGGCACCGGTCGGGTCTCCTGTGGTGCCTTCTTCGGGTACCAGCCGGAGACCGCCGGGGTGAACAGCCAGGTGGCGAAGCCGTTCCTGCGCCAGTGGGCCGCGTGCTCAGTGGTCGTGCCGCCCCACACGAAGCCGAGGTCGGCGATCGCCTGCTCGACGCGGACGCGGGTGTCCTCCCGTACGCGGTCGGGATGGTTGAGGACGTTGGATACCGTCCCCGTGGACACCCCTGCGAGGCGTGCGACGTCGATGAGCTTCGGCCCTGGTGGCCGCCTGCGCGCGCTGCACCCTGCCCTCGGAAGACGTAGGTCTTGCCGTGGCAGGGGCACGGCACGGGCTTCGTGCGGGCGACGTGGTTGGCGACCAGCGCGGACAGCCAGTCCATCGAGTCGATGGTGCGGTAGCTGTCGTCCTTCGGCGGGCAACGCACCAGCTCCCCCGTGTCGAGCTCGTACAGCTGCCACTCGACACGGACGGCTCCAGGGCGGACGAACGCGGTCTCCAGGCCGACGATCTCGCCCCATCGCATGCCGGTGTACCCCTTGAGGACCACGGCGACGAACTCGTCGTCACGGCCGGAGAGCAGGGCGGCGCGCTCGGCGGTCAGCAGGATGCCGAGCGCGTCGGTGACCACCTTCTCCGGACCACGGTCTCGGGAGCGGCCGGCGCGCTTACCCCGTCCGCGCCGCCGGGCAGCCGGGTTGGACGTGATCAGGCCCTCGTCGATCGCGTCCTCGAAGATCAGGTGGAGCGTCGAGCGCCAGGTCTTGACGCTGGAGGCCGCATAGAGGGTCCTCTCCTTCTTCTCCCACAGGTCGACGTCCGTGCGCAGGATGCCGGCGAGCGCCTTGTCCTCGAACTCGGGGAGCAGGTGCTCCTCGATGTGGCGCTTGTAGTTCTGCATGGTCGAGGCCGCCAGGTCCTGGGCCGCGTACCAGCGGTTCGCGTACTCGCCGAAGGTCTCCAGGCCGAGGGCCGGGTCGCGCCAGTCGCCGCGACGGTACTTGTTCTCGGCCTCGGCTGCTGCCCTCTGGGCCTCGCCCTTGGTGGCGAACCTGATCGCCTTGCCGTCCTCGTCGACGACCGTGTTGTGCTTGCCGGGCGCGACCTTGTACCGGCCGCGCCAGTAGTTTCCGCGCTTTTCCGCGAAGCCCATTGGTCGCCCCGCTACCGGCTGTGTCATAGCGGTCTCGGCGGGCCCTCGGCGAGCAGGTGGTGCGGGGCGGCATAGGTGATCTCCACGGTGGCGACGCCGGCGCCGCTCCCCGGCA
>NZ_JBPQTQ010000179.1:0-9112 GCF_051386415.1 Streptomyces sp. URMC 129 | reverse complement strand
GCGGTGCCCTCGGTGGTGGGCGCCGGGGCGGCGGGGGTGTCCGGGGCGGAAGTCCCGGTCCGGGACGCCGCCGGTCCGGGCCGGCGGGCCCAGTCGGCCACGCCGCTGAGGCCGCCGAGGTTCCCCAGGCCGGGCAGGTCCAGGCCCGGGACGCCGCCCGGCCGCGCGCGCCGGGCGGCACGGTGGCGGCCGGGGCGGCGCAGCGCGACCAGCGTGATCAGCGCGCCCGCCAGCACGCACCCGGCCGCGAGCCGGAGCCCGGTGTCGTAGCCGTGCAGGAACGCGGCGGCCGGGTCGAGGCCGTCCTGGAGCGCGGACCGCTCGCGCCGGGTCAGCACGACGCCGACGAGCACCACCCCGAACACGCCGGACACCTCGCGGGCCGCGCTGACCACGCCGGACGCCATGCCGGTGCGGGTGACCGGGACGCCGCCCAGGGACCGGATCGTCAGCGGCGTGGTCAGCGCGGAACCGGCGCCGATCAGCAGCAGGCCCGGCTGGAGGCTGCCGTAGGTGGCGTCCGCGCCCTGCTGCGACACCAGCAGCAGGCCGCCGGCGACGGCGGCCAGCCCGGCGGCGATCACCCGGTGCGCGCCCACCGCCTTCGACCAGCGCTCCGCGTACGGCGTGGTGACCAGCAGCGCCAGCGCCAGCGGCAGGAAGGCGAGCCCGGCCTTGGTGGGCGAGAAGCCCAGGATCTGCTGGAGGTACAGGGCGGTGAAGAAGAACACCCCGTTGACGCCGATGCCCCACAGCACCTGGGCGGCGGTGCCGCCGCTGAGCGCGCGGTTGCGGAAGAGGCCGGGGTCGACCAGCGGGAGGAACGTGCGCGACTCCACGACGAGGAACAGCAGGCCCGCCACGGCCGCGCCGATCAGGTACTGCGGGACGGGCGAGGTGCGGAATCCCTCGGCGCCGCCCTCCACCAGCCCGTACGTCAGGAGGTACAGCGCGAGGGTGGACAGCACCACGCCCGGCACGTCCAGGACGGTCAGCAGGCGGCTGTCGTCGTTCTCCTGGCGGGCGGCGGGCGGGACGGCGAGGGTGAGCGCCAGCGCGGCGAGGCCGAAGGGGACGTTGAGGTAGAAGACCCACTCCCAGCCCCAGTGCTCGGTGATGATGCCGCCCGCCATGGGACCGAGCGCCAGCGCGACGGCCAGCGCGGACGTCCACACGCCGATCGCGAAGGCGCGGCGGCGCTCCGGCAGGTCGGTGGCGACGACCGCCAGCGAGGCGGGGATGACCAGGGCGGCGCCCACGCCCTGCACCGTGCGGGCCATGATCAGCGCGGTGCCGCTGCCGGCCAGCCCGACGAACACGGACGAGACCGTGAAGATCACCAGCCCGGCGGCCAGGACCGGGCGGCGGCCCAGGAGGTCGGCGAGCCGGCCGCCGACCAGCAGCAGGGCGCCGAAGCTCAGCACGTAGCTGGTGGCGACCCACTCCAGGTCCTTCAGGCTCAGGTCCAGATCGCGCTGCACGGACGGCAGCGCGACGTTGATCACCGTGTTGTCGAGCGTGGTGATGAACCCCGCCAGAGCGATCATGGCCAGCACCGCGAGCTGCCTGGTTCCGCCCACCGCGCCCCTCCCTGTCGTGTGTCCGGACCATACTCGCGCAGTCGGGCGACACCTTGTCCCGGGACTGACAAAGAGCCCGGCGCGAACTGTCAACCTGTTCTCTAACCGCCGCACGCACGGCGTCAGAACCTTCTCTTTGGGGTCACGATCGGGTCTGCGTCGCATGCGGAGGCACTTTCCACCCGTTCGTGGCCGCACCCGGCAGTCCCCCCATCGCCCTGCCCATGGAGCGTTATGCCACCGAACTACACGCCAGAACGGTTTCCCGAATACCGTCCGCTGACGGCCGAATTGCGACGCTGGTCGGTCGAGCGCGGGCATCTCCGCGCGTTCACCTTCGTCGAGTTCCCGGATCCGGACTCTCCGGGAGTGCACCGCAGCCTGTCCTGGCAGCGGCTGTACCAGCGCGCCCAGGCCGTCGCCGAGCGGCTGTCGGAGACGGTCCGCCCGGGGGACCGGGCGGCGCTGATGCTGCCGCAGGGGCTCGACTACGTGGCCGCGTTCCTCGGCTGCCTCTACGCGCGCGTGATCGCGGTGCCGCTGTTCAGCCCGGACCTGCCCGGCCACCAGGGGCGGCTGGCGGCCGTGCTGGACGACTGCGAGCCGGCGTGCGTGCTGAGCGACGCGGCGACCGCCCCGCTGGTGCGCGCCTTCGCCGAGGAGCACCGGAACCCGGCGGTGCCGATCGTTCTGGTGGACGAGCTGCCGGACGCGGCGGCGCGGGAGATCGTGGTGGCGCCGGACGCGGACGACATCGCGTACCTCCAGTACACCTCGGGCTCCACCCGCACCCCGGCCGGTGTGGTGATCAGCCACGGGAACGTGGCGGCCAACGCCCAGCAGACCATCGCCGCGTTCGACGGCCACCCGGACCTGTCGACCACGGTGGGGTGGCTGCCGCTCTTCCACGACATGGGCCTGGTGCTCAGCGTCGCGGCGCCCATCGTGTGCGGGGTCCCCTCGGTGCTGATGGACCCGATCTCCTTCCTGGAGGAGCCGGTCCGGTGGCTGCGGCTGCTGGGCTCCTACCGGGGGACGATCAGCGCCGCGCCGAACTTCGCCTACGACTACTGCGCCTCCCGCATCACCCCGGAGCAGGCGGCGGGCGTGCGCGGCCTGGAGCGGGTGCGGACGCTGATCAACGGCAGCGAGCCGGTGCGCACCGGCACCATCGAGCGGTTCCAGGAGCTGTTCGGCCCGGCGGGGCTGCCGCCGGAGGCGCACTGCCCGTCGTACGGGCTGGCCGAGGCCACCGTGTTCGTCGCCGCCGACCCGCTGGACCGGGCGCCGCACGCGGTGACGTGCGAGCGGGAGGGGCTGGCGCTGGGGCGGATCGAGCCGGTGGACCCGGCCGACCCGGCGGCCACGTCGCTGGTCGCGTGCGGCGTGCCGGTCGGGCAGGAACTGTGCGTCACCGACCCGGACACCGGCGCCGCGCTGCCGGACGGGCGGGTCGGGGAGATCCGGCTGCGCGGCCCGAACATCGGCCTGGGCTACTGGAAGCGGTCGGACCGCTCGGCCGACACCTTCGGGACGCCCGTCCCCGGCATGGGCGACGAGCCGTGGCTGCGGACGGGCGACCTGGGCGCGGTGCACGACGGACAGGTGCTGGTCACCGGCCGGCTGAAGGACCTGATCATCGTGGACGGCCGCAACCACTACCCGCAGGACCTGGAGGAGACCGTGCAGTCGACGGTCGCCGCCGTGCGCCGCGACCGGCTGGCCGCGTTCGCCGTGCCCGGCGACGGGGACGGCGCGGACCGGGTGATCGTGGTGGCCGAGCACCGCCGGGACGTCGAGCCGACGGCCGCGCTGTGCGAGGAGGCCGAGGGCACGGCCCGGGCGCGGGTGTCCGTCGCGCACGGGGTGCGGCTGGACCGGCTGCTGCTGGTGCCGCCGGGCACGGTGCCGCGCACCTCCAGTGGAAAGGTCTCCCGCAGCGCCTGCCGCGCGCAGTACCTGACCGGCGCCTACGCCGGGGCCGAGGGCGCGCAGCCGCGGTGGCGGGAGGCCCGGCGGCAGGAGGCGCAGTGACGGCGAGTATCGGGGAGTCGGTGCGCCGGACGGTCGTGAACCGGCTCGGCGAGTGGTACGGGCTGGTCCCGGAGCAGGTGGCGGACGACCGGCCCTTCGCCGAGCTGGGGCTGACCTCCCGGCACGCCGTCGCCCTGGCCGCCGAGCTGTCGGCGGTCGCGGGGATGCGGCTGCCACCCACGCTGATGTGGGAGGCGTCCACGCCCGCGCGGCTGGTCGCCCTGGTGAACGAGCTGGCCGACGGCACCGTGCCGGACGTCGTGGTACCGGCCGCCGTCCCCGCCGGGGCGGGGACGGCGCCCGGCTGGGCGGGCGGCCCGTCGCAGGCGGTCGCGGTGATCGGCGTCGGCTGCCGCCTGCCGGGCGGCGTGCGCGGGGCGGAGGCGTACTGGGAACTGCTGAGCCGGGGCGGCGACGTGGTCGGCACGCTGCCGGACGGGCGGTGGGACCCGTTCCTGTCCTGGGGCACGGACGCCGCGGCGGCCGGGGCGGCGGAGCCGGCGGAGCTGACGGAGGTCAGCCGGCACGGCGCGTTCCTGGGCGGGATCGACGAGATCGCCGCGTTCGACGCGGAGTTCTTCGGCATCGCCCCGAACGAGGCCGCCGCGATGGACCCGCAGCAGCGGATCCTGCTGGAGGTCGCGCGCGAGAGCCTGGACCACGCGGGGCTGCCCGCCGCCCGCCTGGCCGGTTCGCGCACCGGCGTGTACGTGGGGATCAGCGGCAACGAGTACGCCCGGCTGACCATGGCCGACCTGGGCCGGATCGACGGGTGGACGCCGCCGGGCGCGGCACTGTCGATCGCCGCCAACCGGCTGAGCTACGCGATGGACCTGCGCGGCCCGAGCATGGCGATCGACACGGCCTGCTCCTCGTCGCTGGTCGCCGTCCACCAGGCGGCCCGCGCGCTGGCCGGCGGCGAGATCGACACCGCGCTGGCCGGCGGGGTCAACCTGCTGCTGACGCCCGCGGTCACGCTGGGCTTCCAGCGCGCCGGGGCCACCGCCGCCGACGGGCGGTGCAAGACGTTCGACGCGGCGGCCGACGGCATGGTGCGCGGCGAGGGCTGCGGGGTCGTGGTGCTGAAGCGGCTGGCGGACGCCGAGCGGGACGGCGACCGGATCCTGGCCGTCGTCCGCGCCACCGCCGTCAACTCCGACGGCCGCTCCAACGGGCTGCTGGCGCCCAACGCGGAGGCGCAGCGGGCGCTGCTGGCCGAGGCGCACGCCGGGCTGGGCCCGGTGGCCCCCGGGCTGGTGGACTACGTGGAGGCGCACGGCACCGGCACGGCGCTGGGCGACCCGATCGAGGCCGCCGCGCTGGGCCGGGTCCTGGGCCGGGGCCGGGAGGTCGACCGGCCGCTGCTGATCGGCAGCGCCAAGACCAACCTCGGGCACCTGGAAGCGGCGGCCGGGATCGCCGGGTTCATCAAGACGGTGCTGGCCCTGCACCACGGCGAGATCCCGCCGCAGCTCCACTTCCGGGAACCGAGCCCGTACATCGACTTCGACGCCCTGGCGCTGCGGGTGGTCACGGACGCCGAGCCGTGGCCGCGGTATTCGGGAACGGCGACCGCGGGCGTCTCGGCGTTCGGCTTCGGCGGCACCAACGCCCACGTCGTGCTCCAGGAGCACCGCGCGGCGGGGTCCCCGCGCACCGCCCCGCCCGCCGGGCAGGGGGCGCCCGCGGTCGTGCTGCTCGACGCGCCGACCGGGGCGCGGCTGCGCGAGGACGCGGGCGAGCTGGCGACCTGGCTGGCCTCCCCGGCCGGCCGCCGTCACCGCCCCTGCGACATCGGCCGCACGGTGTCCGGGCGCACCGGCCGGGGGCGGCACGCCGCCGCGGCCGTCGCGCACAGCGGCGCCGAGCTGGGCGAGGCGCTGGCCGCGCTGGCCGAGGGCCGCCCGCACCAGGCGCTGATCACGGGCGACGGCCGCCGCGCCGCCGCGCCGGGGCCGGGCGCGGTGTGGGTGTTCTCCGGCTACGGCTCGCAGTGGCCCGGCATGGCCGAACGCCTGCTGGCCGCCGAGCCCGTGTTCGCCACGGCCGTCGACCGTCTGGAGCCGATGCTCCAGCGCCACGCGGGCCTGTCCCTGCGCGGGCACCTGCGGCCGGACGCCGCGCTGGACGTGCCCTCCGTGGTGCAGCCCGTGCTGTTCGGGATCCAGGTCGCGCTGGCGGAGCTGTGGCGCTCCTACGGGCACGAGCCGGCCGCCGTCATCGGCCACTCGATGGGCGAGGTCGCGGCGGCCGTCGTCGCCGGGGCGCTGGACGCCGACACCGGCGCCCGCGTCGTCGCCACCCGCTCCTGGCTGCTGGACGGGCTGACCGGCGGGGCGATGGCCGTGGTCGGGCTGCCGGAGGCCGAGGTGATGGCCAGGGCCGGGGAGCTGACCAGCCTTCAGGTGGCCGTGCACGCCTCTCCCGAGCAGTGCGTGGTCACCGGCTCGGCCGGGGACGTCCGGCGGCTGGTCGAGCAGGTGACCGCCGGGGGCGGCCTGGCCCGGGTGATGCCCGCGGGCGGCGCCGCCGGGCACTCCCCGCAGCTCGACCCGCTGCTCGGGCCGCTGCTGCGGGAGCTGGGCACCGTTCCGCACTCCGAGCCCCGGCACCGTTACTACTCGACGGTGGAGGACGACCCGCGCGCCGCGCCCGCGTTCGACGCCGGGTACTGGGCGGCGAACCTGCGCCGCCCGGTCCGCTTCGCCCAGGCGGTGACCGCCGCCGCCGAGGACGGGCACCGGGTGTTCGTGGAGCTGTCGCCGCACCCCACCCAGGCGCACCCGCTGACCGAGACGCTGCGCGCGGCCGGGACGCCGGGCGCGCTGGTGCTGCCGACGCTCCGCCGCGGCACCGACGACTCCCTCGCGTTCCGCCGCGCGCTGGCCACCCTCGCCGTCCACGGAATCGGCGCCCGGCCGCCCGCCCTGCATCCGGGCGGCCGGGTGATCGACGTCCCCGGGCCGCGCTGGCGCCACCGCCGCTACTGGGCCGCGGACGACCCGGCCGAGCGCGCCGCGCCCGCGTCCGCGTCGGGGCCGATGCCCGGCGGCGGCGCTCCGGCGACCGGGGCCGCCCCGGTGACCCCGCCGACCACGGCCGACCGGCTGCGGGCGCGGGTCGCCGCGATCATGGGCTACCCGCCGGACAGCATCGGAGAGGACGTGCCGCTGACGGACCTCGGGCTGGACTCGCTGATGGCCGCGCGGATCATCGCGGCCGTCTCCGACGAGTTCGGCGCCCGGCTCGACCCCCGCGTGCTGCTGCGCCAGGGCACCGTGGCGGGGGTGGCCGCGCTCCTCGACGGCGGCCCGGCGCCCGAGGACGGCGGCGTCGCGCCGGGTGCCGCGGCGCCCGGCGGGCCGGCGCCGCGGGACGAGGCCGAGCGGCTCGTGGCCCACGCCTGGGAGTCCCTCACCGGGGGGCCGCCGCCCGGTGCCCTGACGGACCTGCGGCTGGCCGAGGCCGCGCCGGAGCTGGTGGGCCGCCTGGCCGAGGCGCTGTCCGAGGGCACCGGCACGCCGGTGACCGCCGGGGACCTGACCCGGCCGCCGACCACGGTCGCCTCCCTCGCCTCCCGCGTCCGGCCCGCCCTCACCGCGGCCACCGGCACCGGCCCGCTGACCACCCTGGCCACCGGCGGCGGCCTGCCGCCGGTGTTCCTGGCCCACCCGGCGGGCGGCACCACCGCCGTCTACCGGACCCTCGTCCAGCGGCTGGGGCGGCTCCCCGGCGGCGACCGGCCCGTCCACGGGCTGGAGCGGCTGCCCGGCACGGCCGATGTCACCGAACGGGCCGCCGTCTACGCGGAGCTGATCCGCCGGACCGCGCCCGACGGGCCGTGGATCGTGGGGGGCTGGTCCTACGGCGGACTCGCCGCGCAGGAGACGGCCCGGCTGCTGACGGCCGGCGGCGGCACCGTCGCCGCCCTGGTCCTCATCGACTCCGTGCTGCCGCTGCCCGCCACCGGGCGCGCGCTGTCCCCGGCGGACGAGGCCCGGCGCCGCTTCAGCGCGTTCGCCGCCTACGTCGAGCAGACCTACGGCGCCGAACTGCCGCTGCCCTACGACGAACTGGCCGAGCTGAGCGACGACGAGCAGGTGGAGCGCGTCGCGAAGGCGCTCGAACAGGCGATCGACCTGCCCCCGGCCATCGCCGAGCACCAGCGCACCTCCTACCTCGACCTGCGCAGCGCCGAGCGGCACACCCCACTCCCGTACGCGGGCCGCACCCTGCTCTACCGGGCCACCGAGGAGGCGCCGCACACCGTCCGCGACCCCCGCTACGAGCGCACCGACGAGGCGCTGGGCTGGGACGCGCACTGCGCGGACCTCACCGTCGCCCCGCTGCCGGGACACCACATGTCCCTGCTGGAACCCCCCGTCGTCGACATCCTGGCCGGGTTCCTCGCCCGCGACCTGGCCGCAAGCTGAGGAGAGAACCGCCCATGCTCGCACAGCAGCCCCGCCGCCGCCTCCCGAGACGCGCCTCCCGCGCCGCCGTGGCGGGCGCGGCCGTCCTCGCCGCCGTGGCCGGTCTGGTCCACGCCCCCGACGCGCTGGGCAGCGGCACGGGCACCCAGGTGACGGCGGGACTTGCCGCCAGGGCCGACGACGGCGCCCGTGTCGTCTCCGAGACGTGGCTGGACGACCGCACGGTGGATCTCCAGATCCAGTCCCCGGCCGTGGGGCGGACCATCCCGGCGCGGGTGCTGCTGCCCGAGGGCTGGTCGGCGCAGGCGGACCGCACCTGGCCCGTGCTCTACCTGCTGCACGGGGGCGGTGACGACTACGACTCGTGGACGCGGGAGACGGACATCGAGGCGCTCATGGCGGACCGGGACGCCATCACCGTCATGCCGTCGGCCGGGCGCACCGGGATCACCGCGAAGTGGCAGAACGGCCAGGACTACCTAACGTTCCAGGCCGACGAGTTGATGCAGCTTCTCCAGCGCGGCTACCGGGCCGGGACCGAGCGGGCCGTGGCCGGGATCTCCACCGGCGGGTACGCGGCGTACGCGCTCGCCATGCACCGGCCCGGCACGTTCGGCGCGGCGGCCTCGTACAGCGGCATCCTGCACACCCAGTTCCCCGGCATCCCGACCGTGCTGACGGCGATCCTCGCCCGGGAGGGGCTGCTCGCGGGGGCGCTGTGGGGCTACCCGTTCCTGAGCCGGGCCGCCTGGGAGGCCAACAACCCGTACAGCCAGGCCGAGAAGCTGCGCGGCACCTCGCTCTACGTCTCCGCCGGCAGCGGCCTGGTCGGCGGCGCCGGGGACCTGCTGGGCGAGGGGCTGGAGAGCGCGCTGTGGCCGTCGACGCAGGCGTTCGCCCAGCGGCTGTCGTCGCTGCGCATCCCCGTGACCACCCACTTCTACCTCGGCGGCTCCCACGCCTGGCCGTACTGGGAGCGGGAGTTCGAGAGATCCTGGCCGATGCTCGCGGAGGCGCTGGGCCTGCCCGCCTGAGCCCCGCCGCCGTCCCCTCCCCCGTCCTGCC
>NZ_JBPQTQ010000178.1:0-9224 GCF_051386415.1 Streptomyces sp. URMC 129 | reverse complement strand
CCCGAGGGCACCGCGCCGTAGGTGCCGGGTCCGGACGGGAGGGGACGGGGAGGGGAGGCGAGCGGAGGGTCAGGGGCGGCGCGGCCGGGCGGACGGCGGCGGCTCGCGCAGCTCCCGGCGGAGCATCTTCCCGACCTGCCCGCGCGGCAGCGACGAGGCGCGGAACTCCATCAGCGTCGGCACCTTGTACGGCGGCAGCCGCTCCGCGCAGTGCTCCATCAGCTCCGACCTGCTCACCGCCCAGCCGCCCTCGATCACCACCACGGCCCGCACCACCTGGCCCAGGCCCCGGTCCGCCGGGTCGGCCGCGCCGAGCACCGCGGCCTCGCGGACCGCCGGGTGCTCGCACAGCACCCGTTCGATCTCGGAGGGGAAGACGTGCGTCCCCGCCACCTCGATCACGTCCACGCCCCGGTCGATGAGCGTGACGAAGCCGTCCGGGCTCATCACGGCGATGTCCCCGGTCCGCAGCCAGCCGTCCCGCATCCGGCCGGCCGTGCCGTGCGGGTCGTTCCAGTACCCGGCGAACACCTGCGGGCCGCGCACCAGCAGCTCGCCGGCCTCCCCGGGCGCGGCGTCGGCCGCCGGGTCGTCCTCGCGCGCGACGCGGACCTCGGTGCCGGGCAGCGGGACGCCGACGGTGCCGGGCCTGGCGTTGGCGTTCAGCGGATTGACCAGCACCACCGGCGCGGCCTCGGTGAGCCCGTAGCCCTCCACGAGCCGGGCCTGCCCGACGATCTCGCCGAACCGCGTCACCGTCTCCGGCGACAGCCGCATCGCGCCCGACACGCAGCCGCGCAGCGTCCGCAGCGCCTCCAGCTCCCGGGCCGGCCGGTCGAGCAGGCCGTCGAAGACGGGCGGCGTCGCGTGCAGCAGCGTCGGCTTCCAGCGGCGGGCGGCGCGCAGCAGGCGGCCGGTGTCCTGCGTCGGCAGCAGCACCGCGGTGGCGCCGCCCACCATCCCGGCGCCCAGGCACAGCGTCAGCCCGTAGACGTGGGTGAACGGCAGCACCGCGAGCATCGTGTCCCGCTTGCCGCGCAGCGGGGCGTGCCAGGCGTCGACCTGGTGGGCGTTGGCCAGGAGATTCCGGTGGGTGAGCATCACGCCCCTGGGGGTGCCCGTGGTACCGCCCGTGTACGGGAGCACGGCCAGACCGTCCGGCCGTACGGGCTCCGTGCCCTCCGCCGGCGCGTGCCGGGCCACCACGTGCCACGGCACCGTGTCCATGCCGCGCGGCACCCCCGGCGCGAAACGCCGGCGCGCCGCGCGGACCCTGGCCACCGGCAGCCGCAGCGCCAGCCGCAGCCAGACCGGCAGCTCGTCGGCCAGGCTGGTGCTGATGACGTGCTTCAGCGCGGTGTGCCGCAGCACCGGCCGCACCTTCGGCAGCGCGCCCTCCACCACGACGGCGGCGACCGCGCCGCTGTCCGCGAGCTGGTGCCGCAGCTCCCGCTCGGTGAGCTGCGGGCTCACCGGCACCGCGACCGCGCCGATCCGCAGCGTGGCGAAGAAGGCGATCACGAACTGCGGGCAGTTCGGCAGCACCAGCGCCACCCGGTCGCCCGGCGCGACCCCCAGGCCGCGCAGGCCGCCCGCGCAGCGGTCCACCGCCCGCAGCAGCGCGCCGTACGCCGTCCGCCGCCCGAAGAAGACCAGCGCCGTCCGGCCGCCGTGCTCGCGCGCCGCGTTGGTCAGCACCGAGGCGAACGACCCGTCCGGGATCCGGACGTCGTGCGGGACGCCGGCGGGGTAGAACGTCAGCCAGGGCGCGCTCTCGGCCCGCCTCCCGGACTCCGGCATCTGTCGTCCCATCCCCTCTGACCTGCCCGGCGGCCTCGACGGCAGCGTGACGAGCGGACCATGATCGCGCACGGACGACGTCCGTGTCCTGTCACCAGGACGCCAGGGCCGGCCGCGGAGTTGTGCGTCCTATGACTATCAACCGGATCACGCCCGCACGACAGTGAGGTGCGTCATGTCCGCCCCCGGCCCGGAGCCTGTCCTGGCCGGAGGCCCCCTTCGACCTCGAACTGACCCTGCGGGTCCACCGGGCCCGCGCGACGGCCACTCCCGGCACCGGCCCCGCGGGGTGACGAGGCGCCGCCCGCCGCCCGCCGTCACGTCCCGGCGGACCGGCCCGCCGCGCGGCGGTGGGCCAGGACGGCGGCACCGCCCCCGGCGGCCAGCAGCGCGGCACCGGCCAGCGCGACCACGGGGAGGCCCGACGACGGGCCCGTCTCGGCCAGTTCGGGCCCCGGCGCGGGAGCCGGCTCCCCGGCCTCCCCGGGCTGCCCGGCCTCCCCGGGTTCGCCGGGTTCCCCGGGCTGCTCGCCCAACGGCGCGGCCTCGATGGTGAACTCCGCGGTCGCCTCCGCGCGATGGCAGACCACGGTGCCGTCCTCGCCCGTCGCGTCGTCGTACCGGGCCCGCGCCGTCAGCTCGGCGTGGCCCGCCCGGTTCTCCAGGGTCCGGCCGCGCAGCCGGACCTCGGCCGACGCGCCCGGCGGCAGCTCCGCCACCATGCCGAAGTGGCCGTCCGCCTCGTCGCTCTCGAACGGCACCTCCTCCCAGGCACCGTTCACGAACCACTCGAACGCGAACGGGAACGGGTCCGCCGCGCCGTCCGCCGCGTAGGCCCACATCGACGCGTACGCGTACACCGGACTCACCGGCTCGTCCCCGGTGTTGGTGACCCGGTACCCGAACTCCCCCCACTCGGTGGCCGTCACCGACTCCGGCACCCCGGTGAGCTCGACGGCCAGCGCGGCGGCGTCCCCCACGTCCGAGCAGAGCGGCAGCTCCGCGACGTCGATCGGGTCGACCGGCACCCCCTCGGCCACGGCGGGCGCGGCGCCGAGCAGGAGTAACGGCAGCAGGGAGGCGCCGATGGCGGCGCAGGAGACAACAGCGTGGCGTCGGGTCATGCAGGGTTGGACCGCCGGCCCGGGCGGAAGGTTGCCCCGACGTGCCCCGCGGAGAACGGCAGCGACGCGCTGATACCGTGTGCCCGCCGATCATACGGCTGTTCGATCGGCTCGTCAGAAGAACAGAAAGGGGGCGCGCGAGTGAAGCCACGTCGTGCACGTGCGCGAAGAACGCTGAGCGTCAAGGCCCGCGTCTACCTCACCGTGGCGGCCGTCACGGCCGCCGGAGCCGGAGTGGTCACGGCCGCCGTCGCCGACCCCTCCGCCGACCCCTCCGCGGCGGGCCCGCCGGAGGTCACCGAGCGCCCGGCCGCGCTGCACAGCGTGCGGCTGGAGGACCGGGGCCCCGGCGAGCGCGGCGTCGGCCGGCGCGACACCGAACCGTTCAGCAGCGTGGGCATCTCGTGGCCGGACTCGGCCGCCGAACTGGACGGCCGCGCCGAGATACGGGTCCGCAGCGCGGTCACGGGGGAGTGGTCCGGCTGGCAGCCGCTGGACGCCGATGCCGAGGCGCCCGAGACCGAGGAGGGCCGCGAGAGCGAGGCCCGCGGCGGCACCCATCCGCGCTGGGTGGACGACTCCGACGGCGTCGAGGCCCGCGTGGTGGCCGCCGACGGCACCGCCTCCGGCCTGCCCCGCGGCATGCGGCTGGACCTGATCGACCCGGGCGTCACCGAGGACGAGGCGGCCCGCGCCGCCGACCCGGCCGCCCCCACCGCCACCACGACGACGGGGACCACCCCGGCGGCGACCGCGGCCACGGCGACCGCGGCCACGACGACGGCGACCACGGCCGCCCCGGCCACCACGGCCACCACGGCGACCTTCGCCACCGACGACACGGCGACCGAGCCGCCGCCCGCGCCCGCCGAGCCGCCCGCCGCCCCCGCGTCGACCGTCACCCGGCCCCCGATCGTGCCCCGCTCCGGCTGGGGCGCCGACGAGTCGACGGTCGAGGAGCCGGCCGGGTACGTCGAGCGGATCGACGTGGCCTTCGTCCACCACACCACCGACGACAACGCCTACTCCTGCGCCGACGCCCCCGCGATCATCCGGGCGATCATGCAGTACCACGTCCAGTCCCTGGGCTGGAACGACATCGGCTACAACTTCCTGGTCGACAAGTGCGGCACGGTCTACGAGGGCCGCGGCGGCGGCACCGACCTGCCCGTGACGGGCGCCCACACGTACGGCTTCAACAGCTACTCCACCGGCATCGCCGTCATCGGCAACTTCGCGACCGACGGCACGCCCACCCGCACCATCACCGACGCCGTCGCCCGCGTCGCCGGATGGAAGCTGGGCCAGTACGGCGTGAGCCCCACCGGCTCCGTCACCCTCACCGCCAGGGGCGACACCGGCGTGTGGCACGAGGGCGAGCAGGCCACCCTCCGCACCGTCTCCGGCCACCGCGACGCGTTCGCCACCGAGTGCCCCGGCGACACGCTCTACGCGCGTCTCGGCGAGATCCGCCGCTTCGCCGCCAGCCCGGCGGCCGGTTCCGCGACGCCCACCGCCGACGTCAACGGCGACGGCCTCACCGACCTGCTGACCGCCACCCCGTCCCAGGCGGTCAACGGCTACGCCTGGGCCGGCGCGGTCCACATCCTGCCCGGCGGCCCCGAGGGCCCGGTCGGCTCGGCCCGGATCACCCTCAGCCAGTCCAGCGCGGGCATCACCGGCGCCTCCCAGCGGGGCGACTCCTGGGGCGCGGCCACCGCCTACGGCGACGTGAACGGCGACGGTCACGCCGACCTGGTCGTCGGCGCCCCCGGCGAGGACGCGGCCGGCGCCGCGGACGCGGGCGCGGTCACCGTCGTCCACGGCCCCGGCCTGAACACCAGCGTGCTGCTGCCCGCCCCGCCCGGCGGCCCGACCGCGGGCGCCCGGCTCGGCACGGCCGTCGCGGTCGGTGACTTCGACAGCGACGGCACGGCCGACGTCTTCGCGGCGGCCCGGCAGGGCCCGGCGGGCTGGTCGGCGTACGACGTGGCCGACGGCACCACCACCGGCGGCCCGCTGACCACCGGCGCGCCCGGGGCCGTCGGCCATCTCGACGCCACCAGCGGCGACTTCAACCGCGACGGCTACGCGGACGTCGTCGTCACCCACCGGGACGCGGACGGCAGGGACCGGCTGACCCTCCACCGGGGCTCGGCCGGCGGCCTCGGCGCGGGCACCCTGCTCAGCACCCCCGGCGGCCGGTCCGTCGCCACCGGCGACACCGACGCCGACGGCTACGACGATCTGGTCGTCGGGCAGCCGGACGCCGTGCGCGGCGGCCAGGTGACGGTGATCCGCGGCGCCTCCGGCGGCTTCACCGGCACCGGCAAGCGGATCGTCCACCAGGACACCTCCGGCGTCCCCGGCGGCGCCGAGTCCGGCGACGCCATGGGCGCCTCGGTCGCGGCCGGCGACTACGACCTCGACGGCTACGCCGACGTCCTCACCGGCCTGCCCGGCGAGGACATCTCCCGCGACGGGACGAGCCGTTCCAACGCGGGCGCGGCGCTCCTGCTGCGCGGCTCCGCCACCGGCCTGACGGCCTCGGGCGCCACGAGCCTGCACCAGGACACCGCCGGGGTGCCGGGCTCGGCCGAGTCCGGCGACCGGTTCGGCTCGTCGGCGCTGCTGGCCGACCTCTCCGGCTGGGGCCGCGCCGACCTGGCGATCGGCGCGGAGGGCGAGGACGCGGCCAACGGGCTGGTCCTCCAGATCGACTCCGGCGGCTCGGGCCTGGGCCTGTCCGGCAGCGTGAACTACGGCCGGGGCACGTTCGGCACCCCGGCCGGCGTCAGGCTCGGCTGGTCCCTGACCCCGTGACGTCCCCCCGCGCGGCGGCGGTGACGGCCACCGGCGCCGCCGTCGCCGCGCGGACCTCGTCCGGCGTCACACCGGGGGCGGTCTCGACCAGCGCGAGGCCGTCGCCGGTGACGTCGAGGACGGCCAGGTCGGTGATGATCCGGTGGACGCAGGCCCGGCCGGTCAGCGGCAGGGTGCAGGCGGCCATGATCTTGGGGGAGCCGTCCCGGGCCGTGTGCTCGGTCAGGGCGATGACGCGGCGGGCGCCGTGGACGAGGTCCATGGCGCCGCCCATGCCCTTGACCATCTTCCCGGGGATCATCCAGTTGGCCAGGTCGCCGGTGGCGGAGACCTGCATGGCGCCCAGGACGGCGGTGTCGATGTGGCCGCCGCGGATCATGCCGAACGAGAGCGCCGAGTCGAAGAACGCCGCCCCGGGCAGTACCGTGACCGTCTCCTTCCCCGCGTTGATCAGGTCCGGGTCGACGTCGTCCTCGCGGGGGTAGGGGCCGGTGCCCAGGATGCCGTTCTCGGAATGGAGCACCACCCGCACGCCCGGCGGCAGGTGGCCGGGGATGAGGGTGGGCAGCCCGATGCCGAGGTTGACGTAGGAGCCGTCGGCCAGTTCGGCGGCGGCGCGGGCGGCCATCTGTGCGCGGGTCCAGGGCATCAGGCGCTCACCGTTCTCCGTTCGACGGGTTTGTCGGCGGCCTGTCCGGCCGTGAGCGGCACCACCCGCTGGACGAAGACGCCCGGCAGGTGCACAGCGTCGGGGTCCAGCGCGCCGGGCTCGACCAGTTCCTCGACCTCCGCGATGGTGACGCGGCCCGCCATCGCGGCCAGGGGATTGAAGTTGGCGGCCGAGCGGCGGAAGACCAGGTTGCCGTGCCGGTCGCCGCGCGCCGCGCGGACCAGGGCGAAGTCGGTGGTCACGGCGTGCTCCAGCACGTACGCGCGGCCGTCGATGACGCGGGTCTCCTTCGGCGGCGAGGCCACGGCGACCGAGCCGTCCGGGTGGTGGCGCCAGGGCAGCCCGCCGTCCGCGACCTGGGTGCCGACCCCGGCCGGGGTGTAGAAGGCGGGGATCCCGGCGCCCCCGGCGCGCAGCCGCTCCGCCAGGGTGCCCTGCGGGATCAGCTCGACCTCCAGCTCCCCGGCCAGGTACTGCCGGGCGAACTCCTTGTTCTCCCCGACGTAGGAGGCGGTCACCCGCGCCACCCGTCCGGCGGCGAGCAGGACGCCCAGGCCCCGGCCGTCCACGCCGCAGTTGTTGGACACCAGCCGCAGCCCGCCGGAGCCCCGCGCGTGCAGCGCCCGGATCAGCGTCTCCGGAACGCCGCACAGCCCGAACCCGCCCACGGCCAGCGAGGCCCCGTCGGGTATGTCCGCCACCGCGTCGTCGGCGGCGCGGATCACCTTGTCGATGCTCATGGGGCGCTGTGACTCCCCGTCATCAGGGCGGCGAGGTCGTCCGGTCTGATGAACGAAGGAGGCGGCGGCGGGCCCCAGTTGAACAGGCCCCTCGCCCCCTCGAACACCTCCGGCGTCCAGAGCTGGTCCTCCGCGACGCAGTCCATGTCGGAGTAGTACTCCGAGAAGTTCCCGGCCGGGTCCTTCAGGTACCAGAAGAAGTTCGACCCGGCGTGGTGGCGGCCCAGGCCCCACACGTGCCGCTCGGGGTGGTCCTCCAGCATGGCCATCGCGCCGCGCCCGATGTCGTCGACGTCGTCCACCTGCCACGAGGTGTGGTGCAGGAACGCCACCGGCGCCGCCAGCACCAGCACGTTGTGGTGGTCGGTGGAGCAGCGCAGGAACGCGCCGACGTCGCCCATCAAGTCGCTGACCTTGAAGCCGAGCCCGTCGCGGAAGAACGCGGTGGTGGCCGCGAAGTCGGTGGTGCCGAGCACCGCGTGCCCGAGCTTGCGGGGGCGGACCGGGGCGGCGCGCAGCAGCGCCGGGGCGCGGCGGCCGGTGCGTTCGGTGCGGCCCGGCCCGTTGTACGGGGTCGCGGGGACGGGGGACTGGGTCACGCGCGGCTCGATCCGCAGCACCGCGCGGACGCCGGTGACCGGCTCGTACGCGGTGAGCGTGCCGTCGCCGCCGGGGGCGCCGAGGCCGAGGCGGGAGGCCGCCGCCGCGAGGTCGTCGTGGTCGTCCACGCCGACGACGAGCTCGACCAGGCGCCGGGTCGGCGCGTGCACCACGCGCAGCTGCCGGCCGCCGTCGAGCGTGCTGAACCAGCCGTCGGCCCCGGCGGTGAGGCCGAAGTCGGTGTAGTACGCGGCGGTCTCGGCCGGGTTGGGGACGCCGATGGTGACGGAGGACAGGCGGTGCAGGGCCATCAGCGCGCTCCCCCGGTGAAGGTCTGCCGCAGCTCCCCGATGCCGCCGACGTAGGAGACGAGTTCGTCGCCCGGGGCGAGCCAGCGCTGCGGCGTGCGGCCCAGGCCGACCCCGGCGGGGGTGCCGGTGAACAGGAGGTCTCCGGGCAGCAGCGGCAGCACCGCCGAGAGGCGGGAGATCAGGACCGGCAGCGAGAAGACCAGGTCGCGGGTGCGGCCCTTCTGCACCTCCTCGCCGTTGATCGCGCAGCCCAGCTCCAGGTCGTCCGGGTCGTCGAACTCGTCGGGGGTGACCAGCCACGGTCCGGTGGGCGCGAAGCCGGGGTGGGACTTGCCGAGGCTGAACTGCGGGGCCGGCCCGGCGAGCTGCCCGACCCGCTCCGACAGGTCCTGCCCGACGGTCAGCCCGGCCACGTGGGACCAGGCCGCCTCCTCGGTGACGCGGTACGCCTCGGTGCCGATGACGGCGACCAGCTCCACCTCCCAGTCGGTGTTCCCCCCGGCGGGCAGCGCCACGGTGGTGACCGGGCCGGTGAGGCTGGTGACGAACTTGGTGAACACCGGCGGCAGGCCCTCGGGCACGGCGAAGCCGGACTCGGCGGCGTGGTCGCGGTAGTTCAGGCCCACCGCCAGCACCTGCCGGGGCGCCGGCGCGGGCGCGCCCAGGTCCGCCGCCGCGAAGACCTCGCCCTCGGGCAGGGCCGCGCCGGACGCCCACGCCCGGAACTCCCGCCACCGTCCGTACACCGCCTGCGGGTCGGCGGAGAACACACCGCCGCTCGCCCGTTCCACGTCGACGGCCGTGTTCTCCCCCGTGACGAGGACGAGCCGGCCGGAAAGATTCGCGATACGCATGCCGGGCACCGTAGCAGCTTGCGAATTCTGTGGACAGATTCGAAAGTCAAAGATTCGAAAGTTCCGCCGTGATTCGCAGCCCTGCTAGGTTGAGGCCATGGCCAAGAACGACAACGGGACCACCCGCGCCGGAGAGGTCTACGCCCGCCTGCGCGCCGACATCCTGGGCGGTGGTCTCCTGCCGGGCCGGCGGCTGAAGTTCCCCGAGCTGTGCGCCCGTTACGGCACCAGCGTGGGCGCGGCGCGGGAGGCGCTGACCCGGCTGGTGGCCGAGGGGTTCGTCACCACCCAGTCGCACCAGG
>NZ_JBPQTQ010000177.1:0-9264 GCF_051386415.1 Streptomyces sp. URMC 129 | reverse complement strand
CCCGGGCCGGGGTGCGCCGGGTCCGCTTCGAGCGGGACGGCGGCATCACCGTCGCCATGGGCGCCGCCCGGCTGCCCCCCGCGCCGGACCCCGCCGTCAGCGGCTCTCCGGGACCGCCAGGTCCTCCGCCGGGAACGTGCCGCACGGCGCGACCGGTTCGCCGTCCAGCGCGTACGGGTCGAACGCGGCGGGCGGCTGCTGCGCGGCGCGCTGCCCGGCCAGCAGCGGGGTGAGCACGGCGGAGGCGTCGGCGGCACAGTCCATCGGCCCGGCCACGGTCTCCGTCTGCCGCACCACCACGTGGCGGTCGCGCAGCTCCTCCTTGCCGAACTGGAAGCGCACCAGCCGCTGCACCGTGAACAGCGCCGCCTCGGTGTCCAGCGCGCCCGGCGGGCGCAGCGCGTAGACGAAGACGTGCCGGCCGTCGACCTGCAGGATGTCCTCGGTGACCTGGGTGACCGTGAAGTCGCCGGTCACCCGCGCCTGCGGGTCGGCGAGCAGAGCCTCGTCGGCGTCGAAGCGGATCAGCCAGTCGGTGGCGTCCGAGTGCGGGTCGTGCCCGCCCAGCGCGCTGTCGAACTGCCGCTGCTGCTCCGGTCCGAGCAGCTCGCGCACCGGCACGGTGGTGGCCCCGGCGAGCACGTTGGGGGTGAGTGCGCTGGCCACCACGTACTCCTTGGCGAGGGTCAGCGCGGTGAGCACCTGCTCGCGCGAGAAGTCCGCCGTGGCGCGCGGGTCGGGCAGCCGCACTCCCCCGGCCCCGGCGCCGTACTCGCCGGCCGGTCCGGCCGCGTACAGCGCCTCGGCGTCGGCCGACCCGGGCACCTCGCCCTCCGGCGCGAGCGCCACCAGGCTGCCGGTGGGCGGGTCGGCGCGGATGGTGTGGTTCGTCTCGTACGGGTTGGCCGCGCCCAGATAGATCGCGGCGGCGAACGCCAGCAGCACGATCAGCCCGAGCGCGATGCCCTGTTTGGGCACCGTCCGGCCGAATCCGGGGACGGAATCGGGAAGTCGGCGCCGCACGGCGGTGGTGTGGTCCTCCAGCCGCTCCTGCGCGGAGAATTCCTGCAGCCGCGCAGCTCTGACGAACGCCTCGTCGAAAACGGTCGACTGGTATTCCTCGTCCCCGGCTCCCGGAGTGCCCCCGGGAGCCCCGTCTGGGGGGTCACTTCGCCCGGCCACCCTTTTAGCGTAGGTCGCGGACGGGGGCGTAAACAGTCCTCCCGGGCAGGCAATTCACGGCAGCGGGCCGTCGCCGGCCGGGTCCGTGT
This sequence comes from Streptomyces sp. URMC 129, assembly GCF_051386415.1. NCBI lineage: Bacteria > Bacillati > Actinomycetota > Actinomycetes > Kitasatosporales > Streptomycetaceae > Streptomyces > Streptomyces sp. URMC 129. Next base: position 7,993 of record NZ_JBPQTQ010000177.1, on the reverse strand, counting down.
CCGTATCGGTGTCCTGGGTCGTCCGGCCGCCGCCGTCCCCCTCCGGCTCGCCGGCCGGCGCGTTCGAGGGGATCGCGGGCACGCGGGGCTGGGCCGCGCCGGCGCGCTGGATGGCTATCAGCGCGAACGCGATGACGCTGATGCCCATCACCATGGCCAGCACGCACGCCACCGGCCGCTGCCACCGGTTCCCGAGGCCGCCGGGACCGCCGCGGTGCCGGGGGGCGCGGTGCCGGGGGGACGGCCGCCAGGCCGCCGCCGGAGGCCCGGGCTCCCCGCCGGGGCCGCGTATCCCGTCCGGGTCGCGACCGCCGTACGCGGTGAACGAGCCGAACCCGGGCCCGCGCGCGTCGTCGGCGGCGTCGTCCGGGTCGTCCTCGTCGTCGGCGTCCGGCAGGTAGCGGGTGTAGTCGGAGCGGTCGAACCGCCCCTCGTCGTCCGCGTCGTCGTCGCCGTCGAAGCCGCCCAGCCCGTCGGAGGCGCCGGGGTCGAGGTCCGGGTCCCGGTAGAACCCGATCTCCCCGGAGACTTCGGACTCGGCCCGCTCCATCGCCGCGTAGAGGATCCGCTCGGCCGCGGTCGGCTCGTGGATCCTGGCGGCCTCGACGAACGCCTCGTCGAGCACCACGGAGGCGAACACCTCCTCGGCTGCCCCGAGGTCATGGCTGTCGGGCCCTTCACCGTTCGGGAACGGCTGGCCCCCCACGTCGTCCGGCACGCTTCCCAGCGTAGGCGCAATGCGTCCGCAGGGGGAGGGCCATCCGGATATCGTCGGCGGGCCGCGCGTCAGTTCCTGATGTGCCCGTCCCCGGTGACCACGTAGGTGGTGGAGGTGAGTTCGGGCAGCCCCATCGGGCCGCGGGCGTGCAGCTTCTGCGTGGAGATGCCGATCTCGGCGCCGAAGCCGAACTGGCCGCCGTCCGTGAAACGGGTGGAGGCGTTGACCATCACGGCCGTGGAGTCCATCAGCGACACGAAACGGCGGGCCGCGGCCGTGTCCTTGGTGACGATGGCCTCCGTGTGGCCGGACGTCCAGCGGCGGATGTGGGCCGCCGCCGCGTCCAGGTCGGGCACCACCGCGGCGGCGATGTCGTAACTCAGGTACTCCGTCGCCCAGTCCTCGTCGGTGGCGGGGAGGACCTCGGTGCCCGCGTCCCGGCCGGCCGCCCGCCACGCCTCGTCGCCGTGCACGGTGACCCCGGCGGCGGTGAGCGCGGCGAGGGCGCGCGGCAGGAAGCGGTCCGCGATGCCGGCGTGCACCAGGACGGTCTCGGCCGCGTTGCACACGCTGGGCCGCTGGGCCTTGGAGTTCACGAGGATGTCCACGGCCATGTCGAGGTCGGCCGACTCGTCCACGTACACGTGGCAGTTGCCCACGCCGGTCTCGATGACGGGGACGGTCGACTCGTTCACCACGGTCTGGATCAGCGAGGCGCCGCCGCGCGGGATCAGCACGTCGACCAGGCCGCGGGCGCGCATCAGCTCGTGCACCGCGTCCCGGCCCTCGCCCGGCACCAACTGCACGGCGTCGGCGGGCAGTCCGGCCTTCTCCACGGCGTCCCGCAGCACGGCGACCAGCGCGGTGTTGGAGGCGTAGGCCGAGGAGGAGCCGCGCAGCAGCACGGCGTTGCCCGACTTCAGGCAGAGCGCGGCGGCGTCCACCGTCACATTGGGGCGGGCCTCGTAGATGATGCCGACGACGCCGAGCGGGACCCGGACCTGCCGCAGCTCCAGGCCGTTGGGCAGCGTGGAGCCGCGTACCACCTCCCCGACCGGGTCGGGCAGCGCCACGACGTCGCGCACGTCGGCGGCGATGGCGGCGACGCGCCGCGGGGTGAGGGTGAGCCGGTCCACGATCGACTCGGAGGTGCCGGCCGCGCGGGCCTTGGCGACGTCCTCGGCGTTGGCCGCGACGACCTCGCCGGCGCGCGCCTCCAGGGCGTCCGCGATGGCCGCCAGCGCCGCGTCCCGCGCCGAGCGCGGCAGCGGCGCCAGCGCGGCGGCGGCCTCCTTGGCCCGGCGGGCGGTGGCGATGACGGGGGAGGTGCCGGTGGTGCCGGTGGTGTCCGCGGAACTGCTCATGCCCTTCAGCGTAGCCGCCGCGCGGCGGACCACGGAACGGGCGCCGCCCCGGTCAGAACGGGTGCACGCCCACCGGGACGGCCGGCGGCGGCCCGTATCCCTCGGCGATCCGCTGGTGGTACGTCTCGCGGCCGATGACCTCCAGGCCGACGATCTCCCACGGCGGCAGCTGCGCGGTGCGCCGGTGCTCGCCCCACAGCCGCAGCGCGACGGCCGCCGCGTCGTGCAGGTCGCGGGCCTCTTCCCAGTACCTGATCTCGGCGTGGTCGCGGGCGTAGCGGCTGGTCAGGAGGAACGGGTGGTCGTCGGCGAGCTTCTCCAGAGCGCGCCGGACGTCCTGCAGCGGCGCGGCCTCGCCCGCCACGCTGAGCGTGATGTGCCACAGCCGGGGCGTCTCGCGGGCGGCTTCCTCGCGCGGCTGTGGTCCCCCGGAGGGTCCGACGCTGGCCAGTCGTCTCACCGGCGGCCTCCTGACATGGTGCTGGTGCGGTGCGGGATTCGGTGCGGGCGCGACCTCACTCAAAAGTTGACCAGCTCGCGCGCCGCGGCGCGGCCGTTTCCCGGAACCTTCCGTGGAAAGACTGGTCTTTCACAGCTCCGGCACCGGTCCGGCCGCCTGTCGTCGCGGGGGCTCGCCCCCTGGACTATGCCCGCAGCAGCACCAGGTCATCGCGATGGACGACTTCTCTTTCGTAGGCCGGGCCGAGCTCGCGGGCCAGCTCGCGGGTGGAGCGGCCGATGAGCCGGGGAATCTCCCTGGCGTCGAAGTTGACCAGGCCGCGCGCCACCGCCCGGCCCGCCTCGTCGCGCAGCTCGATGGGCTCGCCGGCCGCGAAGTCGCCCTCGACGCCGGTGATCCCGGCCGGGAGGAGCGAGCTGCCGCGCTCGGTGATGGCGCGGACGGCCCCGGCGTCGAGGGTGACCGAGCCGCGCGGCGCGGAGGCGTGGGCCAGCCACAGCAGGCGCCCGGCGGAACGGCGGCCGGTGGCGCGGAAGTACGTGCCGGTGGCGGACGAGCCGGACAGGGCGTCGGCGGCCCGGCTCGCGGAGGTCAGCACGACGGGCACGCCGGCGCCGGTGGCGATCGAGGCGGCCTCGACCTTGGTGACCATGCCGCCGGTGCCCACCCCCGCCTTGCCGGGGCGGCCCAGCGTGATGCCCTCCAGGTCGGCCGGCCCGGTGACCTCGCCGATCAGCCGGGCGCCGGGGCGGGAGGGGTCGCCGTCGTAGAGGCCGTCGACGTCGGAGAGCAGCACCAGCAGGTCGGCGCGGACCAGGTGCGCGACGAGCGCGGCGAGCCGGTCGTTGTCACCGAAGCGGATCTCGTCGGTGGCCACGGTGTCGTTCTCGTTGACGATCGGCACCACGCCCATCGCCAGGAGCTGGTCGAGGGTGCGGTACGCGTTGCGGTAGTGCGCGCGGCGGCGGGTGTCGTCGGAGGTGAGCAGCACCTGGCCGACGCGGCGGCCGTAGCGCGCGAAGGACGCGGTGTAGCGGGCCAGCAGCAGCCCCTGCCCGACGCTGGCGGCGGCCTGCTGCCGCGCGAGGTCCGCCGGGCGGCGCGGCAGGCCCAGCGGCGCGAGGCCCGCGGCGATGGCGCCGGAGGAAACCAGTACGATCTGCCTTCCGTCCTGTTTCACCAGCACATCGACGAGTGCGTCCACCCGGTCGGCGTCCAGCCCCCCGGCCGCGGTGGTCAGCGAGGATGAGCCGATCTTGACGACGATCCTGCGGGCGTCGACGACGTCCTGCCGTACCACTGCGCTCACCGGGGTACCCCTGCGTTCGTTCGTTCCCGGCCATACCGGACTGCCGTCCGTAATGTATGCCACCGCGCCGATGGGCCGCTCCCTCATATAGGCGCATCCGTCACCCCCCTCACCCCCGCCCCGCGGCGATTGCCGGCCGGGGCCGTCCGGCCTACGCTCGGTGCTGGACCAGCACATATCCGTATGCCGGGTGACACTTCCCCCTCCCCCACCACCACCCCGATCCGGAGCCTCACTGTGCCTGCGGGACCGTCGCTTCGTCGTGGCGCGCAATGGACCGCGCTCGCCGCCCTGTTGTGCGTCTTCCTCCTCCAGTTCGTCGGCGCCCTCCTGCCGAACGCCCCGCTGCTGTGCGCCGCGACGGCGGCCGGCGTCGTGCTCGAATTCGCGCTGCGCCGCCGGCAGCCCGGCATCCTCGCGCTGCTGACCCGGCTGCACTGCGACGAGGCCGTCAGACAGCTCCTGCGGGACCTGCTGGTCGTCGTGGGCCTGGCCCACCTCTCCGGGCTGGCCACGACCGCCCGCCTCACCCTCGTCGGCGGCCTGCTCGCCTGCTACGGGGCGCACTTCCTGTGCCGCGCGCTGGGCGTGCTGGTCCGCCGCTCCCGCACCCTGCCGATCGTCACGCGGAACATCGACACCACCGAGCTGCGCCTGTCCCCCGCCCCGCCCCGGCCGCTGATCCGCCCCGGCCGCCGGATGCCGCTGTTCGCCGTGCCCGCCACCGCCGGGGTGCTGGCGACCGCGCTGACCGACCGCACCGTCTGGGGCCTGCTCGGCGTCGCCGTCTCCTTCGCGCTGTTCGCGGGCGGCACGGCGTACCTGGCGACGTGGCTGCTGTCGGGCAAGCGCGCGCCGGACGAGGAGACGACGCTGGAGTGGTTCCGGCGCTGGCTCGCGGCCCACCGGCCCGACGTCGGCCTGTACTTCTCCGGCGGCTCGGGCACCGCGTACCAGGCCAACATGTGGCTCTCCACGCTCGCCGCACTGGACGCCCGCCCGCTGGTCGTGCTGCGCGAGCGCCCCATGGTGCAGCAGATCGCCGCGACGGACGTGCCGATCGTGTGCCTGCCGAAGGTCGCGCACCTGATGCTGCTGGAGCAGTCCACGCTGAAGATGCTGCTGCACCCGGCCAACGCCCCCAAGACCTCGCAGGTGCTGCGCATCCCGACGATCAAGCACGCCTTCACCAACCACGGCGAGAGCGACAAGCTGTCGAGCTGCAACCCGTACGCCAAGGTCTACGACGAGGTGTGGGTCGCCGGCCCGGCCGCGCGGAAGCGGTACGCCCTCGCGGACGTCGGCGTGGACGACCGGGACGTGGTCGAGGTCGGCCGCCCGCAGCTCGCGCCGATCCGGCCCGCCGACGGCCCGCCCGACCCGGCCGGGCCGGTGACCGTGCTGTACGCGCCGACCTGGGAGGGCTGGACCGACGACCCGGGCAACACCTCCGTGCTGCTGGCCGGCGAGAAGATTGTCCGGGCCCTGCTGGCCGATCCCCGCGTGCGGCTGCTGTACAAGCCGCACCCGATGACCGGCTCGGTGAACCCTCGGGCGGGCGAGGCGGACGAGCGCATCCGCGCCCTGATCGAGCAGGCCAACGCCGCCGCCGCGCCGCGCGGCACCGGCCGGCCGGCGGGGGTACCCGCCCGGGGCCCCGCCGCCGAGCGCGGCGCGCTCGCCGCACCGCCCCTGGACGGTGCGGCGGAGGCGGACCCCGCGGCGCCCGCGCCGGGGACGCTGGGCGTCACCGTGCCCGCCGACGGGCGCGGCCCCGCCGAGCAGGCCCGCCTCCTGACCGAGCTGGCCGCCCGCACCGAGGAGCTGGACGCGCTGACGGCCCGCGCCTTCCGCCCGGGAGCGGACGAGATGGAGCGCATGATGCGACAGACCGCGCCCGAGCCGGGCCGCGCCGAGGCGGTGGAGGCCGCCGCCGAGGCGTGGCGGGCGGCGTTCTGGGCCGCCCAGCCGCCCCGCGCCCACCTGGTGCTCACCGGCCCCCGTCCCGACATCTACTCCTGCTTCAACCAGGCCGACGTGCTGATCTCCGATGTCTCCAGCGTCGTCGCGGACTTCCTGGCGGGCGCCAAGCCGTACGCCGTCGTCAACACCAGCGGCCTGTCCGAGGCCGAGTTCCGCGCCGCCAACCCCACGGTCCGGGCCGCCACCGTGCTGACCCCGGACGGGGCGGGCATCCCGGCGCTGCTGGAGGCGGTCCTCGACCCGGCCCGCGACACGCTGGCGGCGGAGCGGGCGGCGCTCAAGGAGTACCTGCTCGGGCCGTCCGAGCCGCCGTCGATGGTCCGCTTCCAGGAGGCGGTGCGCGCCCTGTGCGCGGCGTCCGACGCCCGCCGGGCCCGCCAGGCGCGGCTGCACGACGGCGACTCCGCCGCGGAGCTGCCCATACCGCGCGTGCCGGGCAGTCCCTCAGGCCGGGCCGTGCCGCAGTAGCCAGTCCCCGACCGGCCCGACGACGGCGGCCAGGGCCTCCTCGCGCGTCACGGCCGCCGACTTCGGGACCGCGAAGCCGTGATCCCCGTCCGGCACCTCCACCAGCTCCGTGCCGGACGGGAACTCCCCGGGCCGCCCGAACGGGTCCCGGCCGCCCTGCACCACCAGCACCGGCACCCCGGCGCCGAGCAGCTCCTCCGCCCGCGACCGCTCCGGCTTCCCCGGGGGGTGCAGCGGGAACGACAGCGCCAGCACCGCGCGGGCCCCGGTCTCGCGCGCGGTCCGGCACGCCACCCGCGCCCCGGCGCTGCGCCCGCCGGCCACCACCGGCAGGCCCGCCTTCTCCAGCTCCGGCCAGAGCGCGGTCCACGCCGCGTCCAGCGTCCTCGGCGCGGGGGCGAGGCGTTTCCCCGCCACCCGCCACGGCTGCTCGACCAGGGCGACGGTGATGCCCCGGGCGGGCAGGGTGGTGGCCAGCGCCCGCAGATCGGGCGCCTCGACGCCACCGCCCGCGCCGTGGCCCAGGGCCAGCACGACACGGGCCGCCGCGGCGGCGTGCCAGGTGATACGGGCGTCCCCCGCGGGGGTGTGCACAGTCCGGCTCATGGGGCCAAGTCTGCTCCCCGCCCCCGTCGTCCCCCGCGGCGACACCGGGACGTCATCTCCCGTTAAGGTGCCTGGGTGACCCACTCCAGGCAGCTCACGGACACCCCCGCCGTCGCCCTGCCCAGCCAGAGCGCGACCGGCACCGGAGCCGGCGCCGCGACCGGCTCCGGCGGCCCCGGGGAGCGCGACGCGTTCTTCGACAACGCCAAGTACCTGGCCATCGTGCTGGTCGCCCTCGGCCACGCCTGGGAGCCGCTGCGCGAGGGCTCGCGCACCGTCATGGCCGTCTACATGGCGGTGTACGCGTTCCACATGCCCGCGTTCATCGTCATCGCCGGGTACTTCTCGCGCGGCTTCGACGGGCGCGCCGACCGGGTCCGGCGGCTGATCACCGGCGTCCTCGTGCCGTACCTGATCTTCCAGACCGCCTACACGCTCTTCCTGCGGTGGCTGGAGGACGACCGGGACACCTACCTCCCGCTGCTGGAGCCGCGCTGGCTGCTGTGGTTCCTGATGGCGCTGTTCATCTGGCGGCTCACCGTGCCGCTGTGGAAGGCCCTGCGGTGGCCGGTGCCCGTCGCCCTGGCCGTCGCCGCGCTCGGCTCCGTCTCGCCCTCCCTCGGCGGCGACCTCCAGCTCCAGCGCGTGCTCCAGTTCCTGCCGTTCTTCGTGCTGGGCCTGACGCTGACGGAAGGGCATGTCGCGGCGGTCCGCCGCCGCGCGGTGCGGCTGGCGGCCGTGCCGGTGTTCGCGGCGGCCCTGCTCGTGGCGTACTGGGCGGCGCCGCGCATGGACCACGTGTGGCTCTACCACAAGGGCAGCGCCCAGGAGCTGGGCGAGCCGTGGTGGACGGGCGTGGTGATGACCGGGGTCCTGTTCGGCTGCGCGCTGCTGCTGACCGCGTGCTTCTTCGCCCTGGTGCCCGGCCGCCGCACCTGGTTCACGGTGCTCGGCGCGGGCACCCTGTACGGCTACCTGCTGCACGGCTTCCTCGTCCGCGGCGCGCGCGACTGGGGCTGGTACGACCCGGACGTGATGCACGAGCAGCCGGCGGCCTTCCTCCTCGCGAGCGCGGTCGCGGCGGC
>NZ_JBPQTQ010000176.1:0-9305 GCF_051386415.1 Streptomyces sp. URMC 129 | reverse complement strand
CCGTTCGACCGCGACCTTGGCCTCGCTCCAGTCCCACCAGGGCCCGCCGTTCTTCGAGCCGCCCAGCTCCGTCGCCGCCCGCGCCGCGCGCCCGGTTGGCCCGCGAGTCGCCCGGCTCCAGCGGCAGCGGCGACCCGCGCAGCGGACCGCCGACCGAGCGCGGCAGCGTCAGCCGGAACTGCGCGCCGCCGCCCGGCTCGCCCCACGCCTCCAGCCGGCCGCCGTGCAGGTGCGCGTCCTCCAGGGCGATCGACAGCCCCAGGCCGGTGCCGCCCGTGGTCCGCGCCCGCGCCGGGTCGGCCCGCCAGAAGCGGCTGAAAACCTGCTCCGCGTCGCCCGGCCGCAGCCCGATGCCGTAGTCCCGCACGGCGATGGCCACCATCCCGCCGTCCTGGCTCGCCGCCAGCCGCACCACGATGTCACGGCCCTCGCCGTGCTCGATCGCGTTGACCACGAGGTTGCGCACCACCCGCTCGACGCGGCGCGGGTCGGCCTCCGCGACGACCGGCCGGGTCGCGCCGCGCACCAGCAGCGTGCTGCCCTTCCGCACCGCCAGCGGCTCGGCGCCCTCCACCACGCGGTGCACCACGTCCCGCAGATCGGTGTCCTCGGCCTCCAGCCGCGCCGCGCCCGCGTCGAACCGGCTGATCTCCAGCAGGTCCGCGAGCAGCGACTCGAACCGGTCGAGCTGGCTGAGCAGCAGCTCCGCCGACCGGGCGGTCGCCGGGTCGAACTCGCCGCGCGCCTCGTGGATGACGTCGGCCGCCATCCGCACGGTCGTCAGCGGCGTCCGCAGCTCGTGCGACACGTCCGAGACGAAGCGGCGCTGCATCCGCGACAGCTCCTCCAGCTGCTGGATCTGGAGGTGGAGATTGCGCGCCATCTTGTTGAACGACTCGCCCAGCCGTGCGATGTCGTCCTCGCCGCTGACCTTCATCCGCTCGTGCAGCCGCCCCGCCGCCAGCCGCTCCGCGATCCTGGCCGCCATCCGCACCGGGGTGACCACCTGCCGCACCACGAGCCAGGCGATCGCGCCCAGCAGCACCACCACGAACAGCCCCGCCGTCGCGATCGTGCCCGTCACCAGGCTGAGGGACTTCTCCTCCTGCGTGAAGGGGAAGACGAAGTAGAGCTGGTACTGGTGGCTCTCGTTGTCCACCAGCCGCCGGCCGATGATCAGCGCCGCCTCGGTGCTGCCGTCCTGCCGCACGATCGTGTGGTACTGCCGGTGCGTCGCCAGATCCGCGTCCAGCGCCTCCCGCAGCTCCGCCGGGATGCTCAGCTCGGGGTTGATGTCGCCCTGCGCCCGCGCCCCCAGCGGCGCCGACCCCTGGTCCCCGACGAACGGCGTGGAGAGCTGCGACGGCAGCGCCACCACCGAGAACACGCCCTGCCCGCCGCTGGCGAGCTGCTGCACGATGCTGGTCATCCACTCGCCCGCGTCCGCGGACCGACCGGCCCCGGCCTCCTCGTCACCGTCCGCCGTGGCCTGCTCCTTCGCCGCCGCGAAGCCGCCCTCGGCCTGGCTCTGCGCCGTCTGCCGCTTCGCCTCCAGCAGGCCGTTGCGCACCTGCCCGATCACCACGAAGCCCAGCACCAGCACCACCGCCAGGGACAGCAGCAGCGTGCTGGCCACCACGCGGAGCTGGATGTTGCGCCGCCACAGCCGCATCAGCGACAGCAGCGGGCCGCGCGCCCAGCGCCCGAAGATCCGGATAGCGGGCTGGGCCCGGCTGCCCGTCGCCCTTTCGGTCAGCAGCCGGGGGCCCTGCCACCACGTCCGGTCGGACACCTCAGCTGGACCCGGCCTTGTAACCCACGCCGCGGACGGTCACCACGATCTCCGGCCGCTCCGGGTCCTTCTCGACCTTCGAACGCAGCCGCTGCACATGCACGTTGACCAGCCGGGTGTCCGCCGCGTGGCGGTACCCCCACACCTGCTCCAGCAGCACCTCGCGGGTGAACACCTGCCACGGCTTGCGCGCCAGCGCCACCAGCAGGTCGAACTCCAGCGGCGTGAGCGAGATGGTCTGGCTGCCCCGCTTCACCGAGTGCCCCGCCACGTCGATCACCAGGTCACCGATCGCGAGCTGCTCGGGCGCCGGCTCCTCCGAGCGCCGCAGCCGCGCCCGGATGCGGGCGATCAGCTCCTTCGGCTTGAAGGGCTTGACGATGTAGTCGTCCGCGCCGGACTCCAGGCCCACGACGACGTCGACCGTGTCGCTCTTCGCGGTGAGCATGACGATCGGCACCCCGGACTCGCCGCGGATGAGGCGGCACACCTCGATGCCGTCCCGGCCGGGCAGCATCAGGTCGAGCAGCACCAGATCCGGCTTGATCTCACGGAACGCGGCCAGCGCCTTGTCCCCGTCCGCCACGAACGACGGTTCGAACCCCTCCCCACGCAGCACGATGCCGAGCATCTCCGCCAGCGCCGTGTCGTCGTCGACGACGAGTACGCGTCCCTTCATGCCTTCATCATTCCATCCCCTGAATCCGTCTCGGTCGAACGTGCCCTCGCACAGACGTCCGCCAGGTTTCCCCGGTCAACCGGCGAGACCACGCCCCGCTCCGTGACGATCGCCGTCACCAGTTCCGGCGGCGTCACGTCGAACGCCGGGTTGTACGCCTGCGCGCCCACGGGCGCCACCGGCACCCCCGGCGCCACATCCGTCACCTCGTGCCCCGGCCGCTGCTCGATGTGGATCGACGCGCCGTCCGGCGTCCCCAAGTCCACCGTGCTCACCGGCGCCACCACCACGAACGGCACCCCGTGGTGCCGGGCCAGCACCGCCAGCGGGTAGCTGCCCACCTTGTTCGCCACCGAGCCGTCCGCCGCGATCCGGTCCGCCCCGATGAACACCGCGTCCACCTCACCCGCCGCGAACAGCGACCCCGCCGCCGCGTCCGCCAGCACCGCGTACGGCATCCCGTCGCGCGCCGCCTCGTACGCCGTCAGCCGCGCCCCCTGGAGCAACGGCCGCGTCTCGTCCACCCACAGCCGCCGCAGCTCCCCCGCCCGGTGTGCGGACCGGATCACCGCCAGCGCCGTTCCCTCACCACCGGAGACCAGCGCGCCGGTGTTGCAGTGGGTCAGGATCCGGTACCGGCCGCCCGGCAGCAGCTCCGCCAGCAGTTCCCGGCCCAGCTCCGCCATCCGGGCGCTGGCCTCGGCGTCCTCCCGGTGCAGCGCCACGGCCGCCTCCAGCGCCGCCCGCGCCGCCGCCGGCCCGTCGCCGCCCGCCGCCCGGTGTGCCGCGAGCGCCCGCTCGACCCCGTAGGCCAGGTTCACCGCGGTCGGCCGCGCCTCGGCCAGCGACCGCGCCGCCTCCACCACGTCGTATCCGCGCGCGGCGGCCAGCGCGACGCCGTACGCCCCGGCGAGGCCGAGCAACGGCGCCCCCCGGACCGCGAGCGACTGGATCGCCGCGACCAGCCCGGGCACATCCGTGCAGACGAGCTCCACCTCTTCCACGGGCAGCCGGGTCTGGTCGAGCAGCACCAGCACCGGCCCGTCGGGTGGCTCGGCCCAGCGCAGGGCGGGGAGTGTCAGATCAGCCATTGGCACAGTCTGCCCTTCCGGCAGGCACGAGAGAAGGCGAGGGGGCGGGGCCTGTCACCGGAGTCCCGGGGCGCCCGGCGTATCGCCATGGCACGATGGGCGCCAGACCTGCCCGACGCCATCCGACACCAGAAGCCGGCCGCGTCGGCAGCAAAGGTGCGAAGCGACCGAGGAGAGATTGTGAGCGACTCGCCGGGCTGGGCGTCCCCCGGATCACCACCGCCGGAGAACGACCGGAACGACCCCGCGCCCGCCGGCCAACCCGCTCCCGCCCCTCAGCAGCCCCCCGCGCCCCAGGGCTGGCAGGCCGCGCCCCCGCCACCGCCCGGCCGGCCCGGCCAACCGGGCGGAGCGGCCCCCGGCGGCTGGGGCGGCTGGAGCGGCTGGCACCCGCACACCTTCGCCGCCAAGCCCGGCGTCATCCCGCTCCGCCCCCTGGGTATCGGGGAGATACTCGACGGCGCGGTCTCCACGGCCCGCGCCCACTGGCGGACGGTGCTGAGCATCGCCCTCGGCATCGCCATCGTCACCGAGCTGATCTCCGCCGTCGCCATGCACACCTGGATCGGTGACAGCTCCGGCATCGCCGCCCTGGAGGACAACCCGAACCCCACGGACGAGCAGATCCGCGACGCCCTCGTCGACCTCACCGCCCTGATGTCCGTCACCGGCGTCGTCGCCCTCCTCGGCAGCGTCCTGGCCACCGCCATGCTCACCGTCGTCGTCAGCCGCGCGGTCCTCGGCCGCGAGGTCACCATCGGCGAGGCGTGGGCCGACTCGCGCTCCCGGCTGGCGCGCCTGCTCGGCCTGGTGCTGCTCGTCCCGCTCATCGCGATCCTCGCCGTCACCCTCCCCGTCCTGGCCGCCGCCCTGACCGGCCTGGTGCCGCTCGTCGTCGTCGCCGGCGCCGGCGGCGCCGCCCTCGCCATCTGGCTCTGGGTGCGGTTCTCGCTCGCCGCGCCCGCCCTGATGCTGGAACGGCAGGGCGTCGTCGCCGCCCTGCGCCGCTCCGCCAAGCTCGTGACCGGCTCCTGGTGGCGCGTCTTCGGCGTCCAGGTCCTCGTGCTCCTCCTGATCACCGTGGTCGGCGGCATCATCGAGATCCCGACCTCCATCCTCGCCGGGATCGCGGCGGGCAACGGCGCCGACAGCTTCTACGAGGGCAGCACCACCGACCTCACCTGGACCTATCTCGCCGTCGCCGGCGTCGGCTCGGTCATCTCCGGCACCATCACCCTGCCCATCGGCGCCGGCGTCGTCGCCCTCCTCTACATCGACCAGCGCATCCGCCGCGAGGCCCTCGACCTCGAACTGGCCCGCGCCGCGGGCGTCGACGGCCAGGCCCGGGAAAGCTGACACCGTGGCGCTGCCGTGGGCGGACGACGACCCGCCGGGCCCGCCCGTCCTCATCGACCGCGACGCCGCCCGGGACGCGGCCCGCCGCGAGCTGGCCGAGCAGCGCTACGCCGAGCACGAACCAGGCCCGGTCCAGCGCGCCTGGAGCTGGCTGTGGGAGCACATCTTCGGCGCCCTGGAGAGCGCCGCGTTCCGCACCCCCGGCGGCTGGCTCGGCCTGCTGATCATCGTCGCCCTCGCCGTCGGCCTGCTCATCGCCGTCCGGCTGCGCCTCGGCCGCCTCGCCACCGCCCGCACCGGCGGCCCCGGCCGGTCGGGCGCGGTGTTCACCGACCGGCCGCGCACCGCCGCCGAGCACCGCGCCGCCGCCGAGGAGCACGCCACCGCCGGCCGCTGGGCCGACGCCGTACGGGAACGGATGCGCGCCGTCGTCCGCTCCCTGGAGGAACGGGCCCTGCTCGACCCCCGCCCCGGCCGCACCGCGGACGAGGCCGCCGCCGAGGCCGCCCGCCCGCTGCCCGCCCTCGCCCCGCAGCTGCGCTCGGCCGCCGCCACCTTCGACGCCGTCACCTACGGCGGCCTGCCGGCCGACCCCGACGACTACGCCCGGCTCACCGACCTCGACACCCGCCTGCGCCGCGCCAAACCCGACCTCACCGCCGCCACCGCACCGTCCTGGACGGCCCCATGACCGGCACCACCGGCCCGACCGGCGGCGCCCGATGACCGCCACCGAGAACGCCACCACGGCCGTCTCCCCCGACGCCCGCGGCCTCTGGCGCCGCGCCCGGGGCCTGCTCACCGCCCTCGCCCTGCTGGCGCTGACCGGCGCCGTCCTCGGCCTGCTCACCTCGGGCGACAACGGCACCCTCGACCCCCGCTCCGCCACCCAGTCCGGCAGCCGCGCCGTCGCCGAGCTGCTCGCGGAACGCGGCGTCGACGTCACCCTGGCCACCACCGCCCGCGAGGCCGCCGCCGCGACCGGCCCCGACACGACGCTCCTCGTCGTCCACCCCGACGCCCTCACCGACGACGGCCGCGACACCCTGCGCCGGGCCGCCGACGCCGGGGGCGCCCGCCTCGTCCTCCTCGCCCCCGGCCGGGCGGCCCTCGACGCGTTCACCCCCGGAGTGCTGGCCGCCGGACCCGCCTCCGTCGAGGAACGCCCGCCCGACTGCGCCGACCCGGCCGCCCGCCGCGCCGGCAGCGCCCACCTCGGCGGATACGGCTACGTGCTGCCCGGCCCCGAGGGCACCGGCTGCTACCCCGTCTCCGGGCTCCCCACCCTCGTCACCCTGCCCACCGGCCGGACGGGCGGCGAAACCGTCCTCCTCGGCGCCGCCGACCTCCTCCACAACGAACACCTCGACGAGGACGGCAACGCCTCCCTCGCCCTCCAGCTCCTCGGCGCCCGCGACCGGCTCGTCTGGTACCTCCCCTCCGGCGAGGAGGCGCCGGGCGCCGACGACGAGCAGAGCCTCCTCGGCCTTCTCCACCCCGGCTGGCGCTGGGCCGCCCTCCAGCTCGCCGTCGCCGTCGCCCTCGCCGCCGCCTGGCGCGCCCGCCGCCTCGGCCCGGTCGTCACCGAACGGCTCCCCGTCACGGTCCGGGCCGCCGAGACCACCGAGGGCCACGCCCGCCTGTACCACCGCGCCGGCGCCCGTGACCGCGCCGCCGACGCGCTGCGCACCGCCGCCCGTACCCGGCTCGCCCCCCTGGTCGGCGTCGCCCCGGCGGCGGCCCACACCCCCGGCTCGCTCCCGGCCGCCGTCGCCGCCCACACCGGGGACACCCCGCAGGCCGTGCACGCCCTGCTCTTCGGCCCGCCCCCCGCGGACGACACCGGCCTCGTCCGCCTGGCCGACGACCTCGACGCGCTGGAGCGGCGCGTCACCCCCGACGCGACGAAAGGCAAGGACCACCGCCCGTGACCGCACCGACCGAACCGACCGACCCGACCCAGCCGCCCGCGGCAGGCCCGCACGCCGCTCTGGAAGCCCTGCGCGGCGAGATCGGCAAGGCCGTCGTCGGCCAGGACGCCGCCGTCACCGGCCTGGTCGTCGCCCTGCTGTGCCGTGGCCACGTCCTTCTCGAAGGCGTGCCCGGCGTCGCCAAGACACTGCTGATCCGCACCCTGGCCGCCGCGCTCGAACTGGAGACCAAACGCGTCCAGTTCACCCCCGACCTCATGCCCAGCGACGTCACCGGCTCCCTGGTCTACGACGCGCGCACCGCCGAGTTCTCCTTCCAGGCGGGCCCGGTCTTCACCAACCTGCTGCTGGCCGACGAGATCAACCGCACCCCGCCCAAGACCCAGGCGTCGCTGCTCGAAGCGATGGAGGAGCGCCAGGTCACGGTCGACGGCCTGCCCCGCCGGCTCCCCGACCCCTTCCTCGTCGCCGCCACGCAGAACCCCATCGAGTACGAGGGCACCTACCCCCTCCCCGAGGCCCAGCTCGACCGCTTCCTCCTCAAGCTCAACCTCCCGCTGCCCAGCCGGGACCAGGAGATCGACGTCCTCACCCGGCACGCGGCCGGTTTCGACCCGCGCGACCTGGCGGCGGCCGGCGTCCGGCCCGTCGCCGGTCCCGCCGACCTCGCCGCCGCCCGCGCCGAGGTCGCCAAGGTGTCCGTCACCGCCGACGTCACCGGCTACGTGGTGGACCTGTGCCGGGCCACCCGCGAGTCGCCCTCGCTCTCTCTCGGCGCCTCCCCGCGCGGCGCCACCGCGCTCCTGACCACCTCCCGTGCCTGGGCCTGGCTCTCCGGCCGCGGCTACGTCATCCCCGACGACGTGAAGGCCCTCGCCCTGCCGACGCTCCGCCACCGGGTCCGGCTCCGGCCCGAGGCGGAGATGGAGGGCGTGACGGCGGACAGCGTGATCACCGGTCTGCTGGCGCGCGTCGCGGTGCCGCGCTGATGGCGCTCTCCGGGCGCACCGCGCTGATCGCCGCCCTCGGCGCCCTGGTCGTCGGCCTCCTCCCCGGCTGGCACGGCATCCTCGCCGTCTGCCTCCCGCTGCTGGCCGCCGTCCTGTTCGACCTGGCCCGCGCCGCCCCCGTCCGCTCGCTGCGCCTGGAACGGGCGGGCGCCACCTCGGTGCGCCTGGGCGAGGACGCCGCCGTGCACCTCACGGTCACCAACCCGTCGCCCCGCCCGCTCCGCGCCGACCTGCGCGACGCCTGGCCGCCGAGCAGCTGGCACCCCGGCACGAGTTACGCCGCCTCACGGCACCGCCTCACGGTCCCGGCCGGGGAGCGCCGCCGGGTCTCGACCGTGCTGCGCCCGACCCGGCGCGGCGACCACCGGGCGGTGCGCGTCACGATCCGCTCGCACGGCCCGCTCGGCCTCGCCGCGCGCCAGGGCAGCCACGCGGTGCCGTGGACGCTGAGCGTGCTGCCGCCGTTCACGAGCAGGAAGCACCTGCCGGCGAAGATGGCCCGGATCCGCGAACTCGACGGCCGCACCACGCTGCTGACGCGCGGTGAGGGCACGGAGTTCGACAGCCTCCGGGACTACGTGCCGGGCGACGACATCCGCTCGATCGACTGGCGCGCCACGGCCCGGCAGTCGTCGGTCGCGGTGCGCACCTGGCGCCCGGAACGCGACCGCCACCTGCTGCTCGTGCTCGACTGCGGCCGGACGTCGGCGGGCCGGGTCGGTGACGTGCCGCGCCTGGACGCCGCCATGGACGCGGCCCTGCTGCTGACGGCGCTCGCCACCCGGGCCGGGGACCGCGTCGACCTGCTGGCGTTCGACCGCACGACCCGCGCCTCGGTGCGCGGCCGGACGGGCGGGGACACCCTGCCCGCGATGGTGCGGGCGATGACCCGGCTCGAACCGGAGCTGATCGAGACGGACACCCACGCCATGGCCGCCGCGGCCCTGGCCGGGGCACCGCGCCGCTCGCTCATCGTCCTGTTCACCGGCCTGGACGCGGCCCCGGTCGAGTCGGGCCTGCTGCCGATCCTGCCGCGTCTCACCCAGCGCCACACGGTGCTGGTGGCGGCCGTTGCCGACCCGCGCATCACCGAGATGGCCCGCACGCGGGGCACGGTCCCCGGCGTCTACGAGGCAGCGGCGGCGGCCCAGCACCAGGCCGAACGGCGGCGGACGACCGACCGTCTTCAGCGCCTGGGCGTCACGGTGGTCGAGGCGGCCCCCGACCAGCTCCCGCCGGCCGTGGCCGACGCGTACCTCTCCCTGAAGGCGGCGGGAAAGCTGTGAGACCGGAAAAGGCAGACAGAAAAAAGAAAAAGGATATATGCGTGGGGCCGCTGGAATATTCCAGCGGGCCCCACGCATATACCCAATAATTGTCCGGCGGTGTCCTACTCTCCCACACGGTCCCCCATGCAGTACCATCGGCGCTGGAGGGCTTAGCTTC
>NZ_JBPQTQ010000175.1:0-9306 GCF_051386415.1 Streptomyces sp. URMC 129 | reverse complement strand
GGTCGGGCGGAGGAGGGCGGCTTCGCCGTGGGGGGTGAAGTAGTAGCTGCGGGCGGTGGAGCAGTTGCCCAGGGAGAACACCGAGTCGGCGAGCCGGTCGGTCATGCGGGCGAGGAAGGCGTCGTTGGCCTGCCGGGTCACCTCGAACGTCGTCGCGCCGCGGTCGCGCAGCGCGGTGAAGAGCCGCTTCATGTGCTTCATCTGCGACTCGATCGTGGTGAAGTACGACAACCCGCTGTAGGAGTACGGGCTGTTGAGGCTGATCAGATTCGGGAAGCCGGGCACGGTCACGCCCTGGTAGGCCTGGAACCGGTGCTCCCGCCACCAGGCGCCCAGGTCCCGGCCGTCGCGGCCGGTGATCCCGATCGCGGGGAAGTTGGCGTCCCACAGGTTGAATCCGGTGGCCAGCAGGAGGGTGTCGATCTCCGTGCGGCGGCCGTCCGCGGTGACGACGGCGTCCGGCTCCACGCGCGCGATCGGCGTGGTCTCCAGGCGCACGTTCGGGCGGGTGAACGTGCGGAAGTAGTCGTTGGAGAACGTCGGCCGTTTGCAGCCGAACGAGTAGTCCGGGGTGAGCTTCCGGCGCAGCTCCGGGTCCTTCACCTGGTGGCGCAGGTGGACCCTCGCGAGCAGCTCCGCACCGCGGTTGGCCAGCCGGGCGCGGCGGTAGTGCAGGACGCCGACGACCATGATCGCTTCCAGGATCGTGGAGTTGACCATGCGGGCGGCGCGCTGGGTGGCGGGGACGCGGGCGAACAGCTCCTGCGCCAGCCGGGGGATGCGGCCGTCGAGTTTGGGCGTGACCCAGATCGGGGTGCGCTGGTAGACGGTCAGCTCGGCGGTCAGCTTGGCGACTTCGGGTATGAGCTGGACGGCGGTGGCGCCGGTGCCGATGATCGCCGCCCGGCGGCCGGTGAGGTCGTAGGAGTCGTCCCAGGCGGTGCTGTGGAGGATCGTGCCGCCGAACGTCCCGATGCCCTCGATGTCCGGGTGGTGGGGCTGGGACAGGAAGCCGGTCGCGGTGAGGAGATACCGGGCGGTCAGCGGCGGGCCGTTCCGGGTGCGGACCGTCCAGAACTGTCCCGCCGAGTCCCACCGCGCGTCCTCCACCACCGTGTTGAACCGCATGTGCCGCCGCAGGCCGTACTTCCGCGCCACGTGCGTGGCGTAGCGCTTCAGCTCCGTGCCCGGGGCGAACACCCGCGACCAGTACGGGTTCGGCTCGAACGAGTAGGAGTAGGTGAACGACGCTATGTCGACGGCCAGGCCGGGGTAGCGGTTGACGTGCCAGGTGCCGCCCACGTCCCCCTCGCGTTCCAGGATGACGAGGTTGTCGATCCCGAGCCGCCTGAGCTGGATCGCCGCTCCCATCCCGCCGAAGCCCGCGCCCACGATGATCGCGTCATACTGGGGCGGGGTCACCGCTGGTCCTCGCTTTTTGCGGGAGTGAGTGCGGAGGAGAGGGAATTGGCGCTTCGGGATTGCGGCACAGTGACTCCGGGCGCGTAGTGTTGCGGGAATACGTGGGTGATAGGATAGTACGATGGGGACTCCGGGGAGAGCGGCGGACAGCAGGGGAAGCAGCCCGGCTGTTGGGCGTCTGCCCAGCGGTCGGCATGGTCTGAGCCGGGAGCATGTCGCCTCCTCACAGCGTGCCCGAATTTTCCTGGCGCTTTTCGATGCCGTGGCCGAGAAGGGCTATCCCTCGACCACGATCGGTGATCTGGTCGAGAGGGCCGAGATTTCTCGCCGCACTTTTTACGAGCACTTCCCGAACAAGGAAGTGTGCTTTCTCACCGCCTTCGACGAGGCGGTCACGCAGGTGAGCGGCCGGATGATCGAGGCTCTCGAATCCCTGGCCAGGGACGACTGGCAGGAGCGTATCCGGCGGTCCTGGCGCGTCTTCCTCCGGGATCTGGCCGACAACCCCTCGGCCGCTCGCTCCCTGTACATCGAGACCTTTTCCGCCGGCCCCTCGCTCATCCAGCGCACCACGGCCGTCAACGCGGGATTCGCGGAGTTGTTCCGTGAGCTGCACCGCCGCGCACGTGCCGGTGACCCGGAGATCCGGGAGCTGCCCCCGGCGGTGTTCGACCTCTACATCGGCGGCACGGCGGAACGGATCCGGGACTGTCTCCACACCCGGGGCGCCGCCGCGCTGCCCGAGCTGGAGGACCTCTTCGTCGACACCGCGGTCATCCTGTTCGGGAAGAGCTGAAACGGACGGTCCGCCGACGCAAGCCGGCGGACCGTCGCGCCGGGGTGGGGCGTCGGCCCTGTTCCGACGCCATGCAGGTCACCCCTTGACGCGGCCCGCGCCGTTGCCTAGGCCGCGCCCGCCAGGTCGATGCTGATCGAGTGTTCGGGCCCGACGACCAGGGCGTTGATGATCGCCGTGTCGACGCCGCAGTCGGCGAACTCGGGCAGGTGGTAGGTGCCGGTCAGCGTGCCGCCCTCGGCCGGGAGGAAGCTGTCGTCCGACGTGAGCGTGATCGCCACCGGAGCCGTCGTCTCGCAGTCCGGCATCGGAATGCCGAAGCCGAAGTGGCCGACCTCCGTGATCCGGACCGAGAATTCACCGGAGACGTTCACGATGCCGTCCTGGTAGGTGCCGGACAGCTCGCCCACCTGATCGATCTTGACCTTGGCGTGCGTCGGCAGGAAGCCGAACAGGTTGAATTCCGTGGTGGATTCGGGAAGAGAGATGTCCGCCGTCAGATTCCCGGTGTCGAGATCCAGTTCCACCTCGGTCGGCCCGGGGCCGAGCGGGACATCGGCCTCGAGACCGGCGAGGTGGGTGGAACCCGTGGCCGTGTAGGAGAGTTCCGTGGGGGCGGCGGCATTGCCGAGGGGTGCTGCTATGAGAAGAGCGCCACAGGCGGCGACCGCGGCGGCTCCCGCGCTGAATGACCGCGACACGCGAATGCGCATGAAACTGCTCCGATCAAGAGTCAGAAACTTTCTCGTACATGAGGTACGGTAGAGTTTCTGAAGTGTGCGGGTCAAGCGGCCCCACGACGGCCGAGGAGAATTCATACAGCCCGCGCAAAGCCCGCCCGGCGATGCGCGGAATCTGACAGACGCGGACCTGGCCCGCCTCCGGCCGGGCCGGACGGACTCGGGCGCTTCGCGCCGCTCCCGGGGTGCCGGTCGGTGTGCTGGGCACATGGGGCGGCGTTCTCCAGGCGCGGCCAGGGCCCCGGCCCACGGGGAAACGTGGTGGCCGGTCCTCGTGGGCCTGTCGTGATCGGCCGCACGGGGAGTGTGCTGACAGCAGGTCGGAGCGGGCGGTCCGACTCGGGTGGCTTGGCCCGTCTTTGCCGCGGCGCTTCGGCGTGGACGCCCTCGACCGACTCGTCGGACTCGGTCGCCTCCCGCATCCGGCCGCCCCTGGGCACGGCGGCCGGCACGTGGACTGCGGACCGGCCCGGCCGCGGGTCGCGCGGCCGGGCGCCGCTGATGCTGATTCCTGGTCTCCGGCATCGGTGCCCGGAGCGCGCCGACCGGGAACGATGCCGGCTTCTGTCGGGACGTCCCCGTGGTCCCGCGGCCCGTCGCCCTCGACCGGTGGTTGGCGCTGGTCACTGGGCAGGCCGGTGACGGTTGCCTCGGCCGTCCGTTCCTGGCCCACGCTGACCCGGCCCCCGCCGCTGCCGACCGGCCCGCCGCACCTCGACTGCCGCGACGGGGGCCGCGCGGCGCCCGCCGAGTGCGCGGTGCGGTGGGCCCTGGCCGCGGCCCGTCAGGGGGCGTGGTGGACCGGGCAGCCTGTCGGGGCCGGGGCCGGGGTTGATTCCTCCGGGGTCCCGGGGGCCGCCGGTGGGGTGGTGGGTTTGCGGCGGGACGGGATCAGGGTGAAGCCCTCGGGCATCAGGGTGAGGCGTTCGGAGACCGTGAGGCGGTAGTCGGCGTGGTCGTGCAGGTTGTAGCGGCGCAGCAGCAGGCCGAGCACCAGGGTCGCCTCATGCAGGGCGAACTGGCGGCCGATACAGGCCCGTTCGCCCGTGCCGAACGGCTTGAACGCGTGGCCCGGCCGGGCCCGGACGCGCTCGGGGAGGAAGCGGTCGGGGTCGAACCGCTCGACGTCCTCGCCCCAGGCGGACGGGTCCCGGTGCAGCGCGGGCACCAGCACCAGAGCCGAGGCGCCCTTGCGCATCGGGTACTTGCCGCCCAGGACCGTGTCCTGGCGCGCGGCGCGGGTGAACGCCGGGGCCGTGGGCCACAGGCGCAGCGCCTCGTCGAGCACCCGGCGCACGTAGCGGAGCTTGCTGACCTGCTCGTAGCCCGGGTCGCCGTCCGGTCCCCAGACCCGGTCGACCTCCTCCTGGGCGCGGGCCATGACCTCGGGGTGCTTGGCCAGGTAGTACAGCGCGAACGACAGCGCGCCCGACGTCGTCTCGTGGCCCGCGACGAGGAAGGTGATGACCTGGTAGCGGATGTTGAGCGGATCGAGCCGCTCCCCGGTGGCGGGCTGCGCGGTGTTGAGCATCAGGCCGAGCAGGTCGTCGGTGCGGGTGTCGCCCTGCGCGGTGCGCTCGCGGATCACGTCGTCCACGGTCGCGTTGAGGTAGTCGCGGTGGGCGAGGAAGCGCCGCCGGATCGGGCGGGCGAGCACCGGGCCGAGCAGCGGCAGGGTCGCGACGCGGAGCTTGATCACGGCGCTGAGCCCGTCGACCATGGCGGTGACGAACGGGTGCGGCTCGTCGCGCTCGAACGACCGGAAGTCGTAGCCGAACCCGGTGTGCGCGATGGTCTCCAGCGTCAGCTTCGTCGTGTCACCGGTGACGTCGGCGGGCGTGCCGGCCTGCGCGTGGCCGTCCCAGACGTGCATCAGCCGGTGGGCCATGGCGAGCATCGTGGGGTGGTAGCGGACCATGGCCTCGCGGGTGAAGGCGGGGGCCAGGATGTCGTGGGCGCGCTGCCAGTTGGGCTCGTTGCCGTACGCGGTGAACAGGCCGTCCCCGGCCACCGCGCGCAGGCTCTGCACGGCGTTGGTGACGTACTTGACGAAGCGCTTCTCGTCGGCCAGCTCGGTCACCAGGTCGGCGCCGGTGACGAACACGACCTCCAGGCCGAAGATCTTGCGGCGGAAGATCGGGCCGAGCTCGCGGGCGATGCGGAGCGAGTCCTGCACCGGGGTGGTGAGCGACGAGCCGATCACGTCGCCGAGCACCGGGAGGCGGCGCGGCGGGTGCGGTATGCGGGCGAGTTCCGGCCAGCGCTCGGCCGGGGTGCGGACAGTCGTCGTCGCCATGGTGGTGCTCCGATGCACTTTATTGAACCGGGTTCAGTAAAACTGTGCGCGCCGGGTTGAGCCCATGTCAAGTAACGCGGATCACACCGGTCCGCGCAGGGGGGAGGAGCCGGGGGCTGAGGGGTCAGCGCTTGCGGCCGACGCCGCCCACCATCAGGCGCTGGGCGACGGGCAGCGGCTCCTGGACCGGCGCGTCGGGGCGCCACATGACCAGCGGCACCAGGCCCGGGTCGAGCAGGTCGAGGCCGTCGAAGTAGGCCGCGATCTCCTTCGCCGTCCGGAACCGGCCGGTGCCGAGGGAACGCCGGAACGTCTCCTGCAGCTCCCACGCGTCCGGGCCGATGTCGCAGAAGTGGGTGATGACCAGGTGGCTGCCGGGCGGGACGGCCGCCATGTAGGCGTCCACGACGCGGGCGACGGCCTCGTCGTCGCGGAAGTGGTGCAGGATCCCGACGAGCAGCACGCCCACGGGCTCGGACAGGTCGATCAGCCGCCGCACGCCGGGGTCGGCCAGGACCTGCTCCGGCTCGCACAGGTCGGCGGTGACGACGGCGGTGGCGTCGTTCTCCTCCAGCAGCGCGCGGCCGTGGGCCAGGACGATGGGGTCGTTGTCGACGTAGACGACGCGCGCCGAGGGAGCGTGGCGCTGGGCGACCTGGTGGGTGTTGTCCATCGTGGGCAGGCCCGCGCCCAGGTCGAGGAACTGCCGGATCCCGGCCTCGACGGCCAGGTGGCGGACGGTGCGGCCGAGCATCGCGCGGTTGGCCCAGCCCAGATCACCGATGCCCGGGGTGATCCGGCGCAACTCGTCGGCCACGGCGCGGTCGGAGGCGTAGTTGTTCTTGCCGCCGAGCACGGCGTCGTAGGCGCGCGCGATGCTCGGCACCGTCACGTCGATGCCCATGACCGGTTCCTCGCCCGTCCAGTGCCCGGCCCGCTCCGCCACTCCGGTTCCCCTCGTCGCTTCGTCGCTTCGTCCGGCGCTGATCCGCCCAGGCTAGCCCCGGAGTCGCGGCGAACGCGTGGGTAACGCGTCAAGTGGTATGTGAAGGAAGGGTGTTGACGTGGCGGCGGTCGTGGGGGCGGCGTTGCCGACCCGAGCGCTCCGCTCCGCGTGTACTCTCCGTGGACGACGGGGAGTCGTGCGCCGTCCCGGCCTGTCCGGGGGCGCCGTCCGTGCTGTGTCCCCGTCGCAGAAGCCCCTGGTCAACAGGGGTACGGGGAACCACAGTAGGACAACGGAGACCACATATGTCCATCGGGACGAAGAGATCTCGACTCGCCCTGGGAGCCGCCGCCCTGGGCCTCCTCGCGACCGCGCTGACGCCCGGCGCCGCCACCGCCGGGCCGGGCGCCGCGGAGGAGGCGGAGGGCCGGAAGCAGGTGCTGTTCCGCGACGACTACGACAACGGCTTCCTCACCGGCCAGGGCGGCAACTGGCTGGTGACGGGCGACGAACAGTGGCCGGCCGGCGACGGTGTGCCCACCACCTCGGACGGCGTGCTCACCGTGACGCCCACGGGCACCGACCCCGCCACCGGTGACCCGGCGTTCGCCCGGACGTACGAGCAGCAGCCGGACGGCAGTTCGCTGGACCACATGAAGTGGCTCGCGTTCCCGCAGCGGTTCACCAGCACCGGCCAACTCGGCTTCGACATACCCGACACCGGCTCCATCAGCTGCGAACACCGCCTCTCCGGCGAGACGTTCGGCACCGAGAACCACCCGTTCGGGGACGCGGTCACCGACCCGCGGTCCGACCTGCGGCTCGCCGCCGTCGGCATGGTCAGCGGCGACGTCCGGAGCAACGCCATCGCCGACTTCTGGGTGACCGACTCGGTCATCTACGCCATGTACGAGCGGCTGCCGAGCCCCGGCGCCACGTACGCGTCCTACACCTACGCCGTGCCCGTCGCCACCCGCACCCCGGGCCGCGCGCACGACCTGGAGATCCGCTACGACCAGGGCGGCCGGCGCGTCACCTGGTTCGTGGACGGCCGCCAGAAGCTCCAGACCGACCGGATCGGCACCCGCGCCTTCGACCGCCGCCACCTGATGCTCGACCACGGCGGCACCGAGGAGCGGCTCACCCTCGACCAGATCACCTGCGGGCTGGCCATGGCCACCATCCTCGACGGCGCGCTTCCCGGCTCTCCCGGCGGCGACGGCCTGGTGGCACTGGAGAACACCCCCGACTTCTACTTCGACCCCCGGCAGGGGGCGCCCGTTCCGCAGACGTTCCAGGACCCGGCGAGCCTGCCCGGCAACCGGCTGTGGGGCCAGGGCGCCGAGCTGAACGTCGCCTGGAGCCAGGTCGTCCTGCGGCAGTGAGCGACACCCCGGGCCGCCCGGCCGGCACACCGGCCGGGCGGCCCTGCCACCCCCGGCACCCGCCCGGCGGTACGGTCGCCGGGTGCGCTTGCTGCTGATGTCCGACACCCACCTGCCGAAGCGCGCGCGACGCCTGCCGGACGGCCTGCTGGCGAGGGTGGCCGACGCCGACGTCGTCATCCACGCGGGGGACTGGGTCGACGTCGCCACCCTCGACCTGCTCCAGGAGCGCTCGCGGCGGCTGATCGGCGTGTACGGCAACAACGACGGCCCCGCCCTGCGCGCCCGGCTGCCCGAGGTGGCCCGCGCCGAACTGGGCGGCCTGCGGTTCGGCGTCGTCCACGAGACCGGTCCGGCCCAGGGGCGCGAACGCCGCTGCGCCGCGCGGTTCCCCGATCTCGACGTGCTGGTGTTCGGCCACAGCCACATCCCGTGGGACACGACGGCACCCGGCGGGCTCCGGCTGCTGAACCCCGGCTCGCCCACCGACCGGCGCCGCCAGCCGTACCCCACCTGCATGACGGTCGAGATCTCCCAAAACCGGTCGCCGGTCGTCGAGTTGCACCGTCTGGACCCGCCGGGCCGACCGGCGCGGCCGGATCTCGTCCCACCCCCTTGACGGCAGAGAAACACGGGCGCAACATCTGGGAACGTCCCGGTTGCTGGAAACGTTTACAGCGCCCGGGATCCGAGGTGACGAGGGGGCAACGGGCATGCCGAACGGCGTACAACCCACCATTGTGTCGATCGCCGAACACGCGGGCGTCTCCATCGCCTCCGTCTCCCGCGTCCTCAACGGCCAGGGCGGGCGCCACGACACGGTCCAGCGCGTGCGGCGCGCCGCCGCCGAGCTGGGCTACGTGCCCAACGCGGTGGCCCGTTCCCTCAAGGACGGCCGGACCCGGCAGCTCACCTTCGCCATGCCGGACATCGGCAACCCGGTCTACGTGGCCATGGTCCGCGCGATCCAGGCCGTCACCAAGGCCGCCGGGTACCGGCTGCTGCTGCACTCCACCGACGCCGTCGCCGAGGACGAGCTGGCCGTGCTGCGCAGCCTCGGCGACCGCACCAGCGACGGGCTGATCATCTGCCCCATCCGCATCACCGACGCCCACATCGAGGCCCTGACCTCGGCCGCCGGTCCGGTGGTGGTCATCGGCTCGCTCCCCGACGACGTGCCCGTGGACAGCGTCCGCGCCGACTCCGTCGCGGGCGCCGCGATCGCCGTGCGGCACCTGACCGACACCGGCCGCCGCCGCATCGGCTTCGTCAACGGCCCCTCCGACACGGTCCCCGGCGGCAACCGCGACCAGGGGTACCGGGCGGCGCTGGCCGACCGGGGCCTGCCCTACGACGACGCGCTCGTCGTGCACACCGCGTTCGACATCGACTCCGGCGCGGCAGCCGCCGAACGGCTCCTGCCCGCTCGCCCCGACGCGCTGTTCTGCGCCAACGACCAGCTCGCGCTGGGCGCCGCGCACGCCCTCCTGGCGCGCGGCGTGCGGGTCCCCGAGGACATCGCCGTCGTCGGCATGGACGACAGCACCCTGGCCCGCGCCGCCTGGCCGCCGCTGACCAGCGTGGACCTCGGCTCCTCCGAACGCGGGCGGCTCGCCGCCGAGTTGCTCCTCGACCGGCTCCGCGACCCCGAGCGCGACGGCGACGGCCGCGCGGCCCAGCTCGACGGCGCGCAGCGCGTTGCGCCGGATCTCGGTGTGCTC
>NZ_JBPQTQ010000174.1:0-9569 GCF_051386415.1 Streptomyces sp. URMC 129 | reverse complement strand
GTCAACGGCGGAATCCTCGGTCCAGGTCGCGTCACACCCGACCAACGACGAATCTCCGACTCAGGACACTAGGGCCTCTCTTCCGGATCTTCGCGGGGCCGCGACGCTCCCCCAGCCCGGCGGCCGGGAGGTACCCCCAGGCATCCCGCGCCCCCGGACGTCGTCCGGGAGGTGCCCCCAGGCTGCGTTGCCGAATCGCGCGAGTACGGCCACGTACGAGCTGCGATCCGGCGCCTTGCCAGCCGGGCGCCAGACGCCGCGGCCTGATCCACGAAGATCCAAAAGAGAGGCCCTAGCTGCGTAGGACGTCGCGCAGGTGCAAGGGCGGTAGCGTGTGGATCCTCGCCTGTGGGCCCGGTCCAGTCGGCACGGTCGTGGCGGAGGCGATGTTGTCGGCGGAGCCGTGTCTCGTTGGGGGTTGTTGTTGAGTTCGTTCGCCAAGGTCACGACGGGTGCGCTGGTGGTGGTGCCCGGTCCTGGGGGGACCGTCACGTTCGTGCGTCAGGAGCGCGGGCCGTACGCGGGGTCGTGGCTGTTGCCGGGCGGGAAGGTGGAGTTCGGGGAGGCGCTGGAGGATGCGGCGCGGCGGGAGGCGGCCGAGGAGGCCGGCTGTGTGGTCGGTTCGTTGTCCGGGGTCGGCTTGTACGAGATGCGTGGGTCGTGGGCCAAGGGGCCGTACCACTTCCTGATGTACGTGTTCCTGGCGGATGAACCGGCTGTGGTGCCCGAGGGGTTCGCCGGGCACCACGTCACCGAGGTGCGGCAGGCACGTTGGGATGAGATGCGTCCGCATCCGACGGACATGCGGATCCTGAATGACGCCGGGGTCGCCGACTACCCGGAGGCGGACGTCGACGCCGGGCTGGCCCGGGACGGGATCACCATGACGTGCTTCCCCGCGGCCGGGCTCGCCGCGTCGCTGGGGTCGGCTGGCCGAAGGTAGGCGGCGACGGGGGCCGCCGGTCACGGTGTCGGATCGGGCTGCCAGGCGACGCCGCCGAGGCGGCCGTCTTCCAGGACCGCGCAGCGGATCGCCCGGTGGGCGCTGTAGCGTTCACGGATGGCTGTGGTGATGCCGATGGCGAGCTGCTCGCAGCTGCGCGTGCCGAAGTCCAGCGGACCGCCCTTGGCGGCGGGCGCCTGGTCGGCGAAGCCGGGGAGCAGTGTGTCGAGCCAGCGGGCAGCGGCGTTGATCTCGATCTCGCGGTCGTCGTGGAAGACCTCGATGTCGACTTCGGCGACGAACAGGTGCCGGTGGCGTGCGCGCAGGTAGTTCTCGGGCTCGGGGGCGGCGGGCCAGCGGTGAAGGCCCTCGGCCTGCGTGGTGAGGCGGACGAAACGGGTCAGCGGCATGGTGCCTCCGTAAGTTGTTTGGTGGCCCGGGAGGGCCGGATGTGGCTGACGGTGCCTTGCCGGTTGTGGCTCGGAAGGAGTGGCCGTCCGGCCCTCCGGGGCGCCCTGGCTGTTGATTGAGATGTGCGCGCCTTGTGCGGTCGCTGTTTACAGAGATGACAGCGGGGTGTTCCTCGGGCCGACGGCGTGTTGTGCGGAACGAGGAGAGGCGAGTGAGCGAGCGCCGGACCCAGGTCTGGGTCGGTATCGACGCAGGTAAGGGGCATCATTGGGCCGCGGTGGTCGACCGCACCGGAGCCACCTTGTGGTCGAAGAAGATCGACAACGACGAGTCGGCGATCCTGACCGCGCGCTCGGCGAGATCCTCGGTCTGGGGGACGAAGTCCACTGGGCGGTCGACATCTCCGGCACGTCCTCCGCGCTGCTGCTGGCCCTGCTCGCGGCGCACGGCCAGCGGGCCGTCTACGTGCCCGGCCGGACCGTCAACCGCATGTCGGGTGCCTACCGGGGCGAGGCGAAGACCGACGCGCGCGACGCCTACGTCATCGCCGGGACCGCCCGGCATCGCAGGGACTTCGCCACGATCGACGTGCCCGCCCAGCTCGCCGCCGACCTCGCGCTGCTGACCGCGCACCGCTCGGACCTGGTGGCTGACAGGGTGCGGCTGATCAACCGTCTGCGCGACGTGCTGACCGGCGTCTTTCCCGCTCTGGAACGGGCCTTCGACTACTCGGCCCACAAGGGCGCACTGGTCTTGCTGACCGGCTACCAGACCCCGGCCGCCATCCGCCGACGCGGCCGGGCCAGGCTGACGGCCTGGCTGGCCAACCGGAGCGTGCGCGGCCGCCGACGCGGTCGCGGCCACTGCCCTGGAGGCCGCCGAGGCCCAGCAGACTGCCCTGCCCGGCGAGGACATCGCCGCCCAGATCGTCGCCGACCTGGCCGCGCAGATCCTCGCCTTGGACGACCGTCTCAAACGCATCGACCGGCAGATCCGCAGCTGCTTCCAGCGAAGCTGCGTGCGCTTGCCGAGGATGCCGGGTTCGAAGCGCGCCGAAGTGCAGACGGCGGTTGGCGGGTCTGCGCTCGGCGGGTGTCGCAGCCATCGCGGTCCTGGTCGACCCAGTGGTTGAACAGGTCACGGTCGTACCGGGACGGTCCTCCGTGCAGGTGGGCAGGCGGCCGATCAGCTCAGACAATGTTCCGGACACCTGCTGCGCCGGCGTGGGCGCGGCGGGAACCGTGGGGGAGGTGAGGGCGAAGGTGGCCGCGGCGAGGGCGGCGGCCGTCAGGATGCGGGGGGGTAGGCCTCATACCCGGGTGTCTGGGCCGGGCGCGGCCCCGGCATGCTGCCCGGCGGCGTACTCCACCCCGGCGGGTGAGGCCCTGCGTCGGACGTTGCGACCACCCGAACATCGTGACCGTACACGATGTCGTCATCGAGGACGGCGTTCCGTGGATCATCATGCAGTTGGTGCGCGGCCGTTCCCTGCAACAACGCCTGCGGGTCGAAGGGCGGCTGCGCCCCGAAGGCGCCACCCGTGTCGCCGAAGGGCTGCTCAAGGCCCTGGAGGCCGCGCACCGGGCAGGCATCGTGCACCGCGACATCAAGCCCGCCAACGTGCTGCTGGCCCCAGTGCTCACCGACCTCAGGATCGCGGTCCACGAGGCCGACGCCACCCTGACCGCCACCGGCGCGGTCATCGGCTCCGCCGCCTACATGGCCCCCGAACGCCCCCGAGGCGAGAAAGGCGGGCCGCTCGCCGACCTGTTCTCCCTCGGCGTGACCCTGCACGAAGCCGTTGAGGGAACCTCCCCATTCGCCCGCGACTCAGCTGCGGCTTCGCTGCAAGCCATCGCCTACGAGGAGCCCCCGCCGCTGCGCCACGCCGACGTGCTGGAGCCGCTCATCACGCAGCTGCTGGCCAATAACCCGGGCGAGCGCCCGTCCGCCACCGAGGCACTGAACATCCTCAGCTCCGCCTACCGTTTCGGATCATAGGATCTGTCCAAATACCACCACCAACGGGCGTTACCGGAATTGATATTCCTAAGCGAGACGCCGCCATTTGCTTTATTGTCCTCATTGAGGCCCGTCTTGTCAAGATGTTGATTCCTGATGATGACCGCATCGCCGAAACGGAGGATCTCACCGTTGTCGCTCACTTTGCCGCTGGTCGTGATGTTGCCACTGCCGGCGTCGAGGCTGGAACCGGTGATCGCTCCATCCTTGTCGATTCCATAGCTGGTGCCGATCTTCAGGCTCGAGCCCTTGATGGTTCCGCTGGTCGTGATGTCACCGGCGCCAGCGTCGAGGCTGGACCCTTTGACCATTCCGCTGGTCGTGATGTTGCCACTGCCGGCGTCGAGGCTGGAACCGGTGATCGCTCCATCCTTGTCGATTCCATAGCTGGTGCCGATCTTCAGGGCCGAGCCCTTGATGGTTCCGCTGGTCGTGATGCTGCCGGTACCGGCGTCGAGGCTGGAACCGGTGATTGCGCCTCGGCAGTCTAGGTCTTTCTGGGCGGTTACCTTCCCTTTGAGAGTGACGGCACTTTCAGCCGTGAGGTTTCCCGCGCAGGTGAGGCCGTCGAGCTTGGGGTCTTTGACGGTGACAGTGGTGCTGAGGTGGTAGGTGGCTCCGGCGATGGTGTAGCTGAGGACGAATGCGGTGTCGCGCTGGACGCAGTAGGTTTTGTAGTGGTTGGTGTTGCCCGCACTATGCGGCTCGCCGGTCTCGGTAGCGACTTCGGTGGGGACTTCGGTGGCGCCGCTGCCGGCAAGGACGGTATAGCTGAGGTTACTGGGGCCTCGCCAGTGGAGGGTGACCTTGGCGCCTCGCGCAACGTCCGGGGCACCTTCGACCACATCCGCTGGTTTGGCATGGAAGTCGCAGACGACATTGGCGGGCACGGCCGGTCGCGGGAATTTGGGGACCTTGTGCGGGGTGAATACGGGGTTCACCGGCCATTTCGTCAGGTCCTGTGTGGTGGTCTCGCGGATCTCGATGCGGGCGGTCCCGGGCACAGTGCTGATGTAGAGTCCGGTGAGGCTGAAAGTCACGCCGGTTTTGTCGACGGCGACCATCTCGCCGCTTTTCGGGACGGCCTTGAACTTGGCGTACTCGCCTTTGGGTAGTCCGCCGTTGACGTCGTCCTGGAGGCGTGTAACCGTCCAGTTGCCGGAGTTTTCCTTTCCTTCGCCGCCCTTGGCCCGGAGCAGGCTTTGTGCGTAGGTGCCGATGGGGAGGTAGAACAGGATTTCTCGGCAGTAGACGGTGCTGGCGCCGCCGTTGGAGACGGTGATGTTCAGTGTGGCGGGCAGGGACTGGGCGTCGGCCGCGTACAGCGGGTAGGGGTCGCTGATGATGGCGTAGTCCAGCAGGGGCGAGCTGACAGTGGTGGTCGCGGTCACCGCAGGGTCTCCTTCGATTGGCGGGGGGTGTTCAGGAGGTGCCGAATCCGCCGGTGAGCCGGAGGTAGCCGGTGCGTACGGTGGGGTCGTCCTCGTCGAGCCGGGCGGTCTGGTCGGGTTCGGCTACGGGCAGGTCGGTCCACACCGGCGTCGGCTGGCTGTCGTCCCCGGACGGCGGGCGTTTCAGGTGGAGTTCGGACCAGTTCCAGGTGCCGCGCGGGGTCGCGGGGTGGGCGAGGGCGAGCGCGGTGGAGAACTGTGATGCGGGCTGCCTGGCCGGCGTGGTCAGGGGGATTTTGCGGAGGGCCGCGAGGACGGGGCTCAGCCGCAGGGAGATGGTCATCGCCGCCATGGCGGTGCGGGTGAAGCGACTGGGCAGCCGCAAGTCGGCCACGGGCAGCAGGTCGGTGGTGGCGTGGACGGCGGCCTGGGGGTCGACCATCAGCGTGAGGTGGGTGCGGGTGGTGGAGTCCGCGGGCAGGCTGGGCCAGTTGTCGGCGCTGATCTTCTGGACGTAGTCGGTGGGTTGGGGAGTGCCTGGGGCGGTGACGCTGTAGAAGGTGCCGTAGTCGTCGCCGTCGAAGTAGCCGATCAGGCCGTCGCCACGCTGGGCGGCGTTGCCGAGCCGGATGGGCCAGTGGTAGCCCAGGTGCTCCACCTCGGGGGGCATGACGGGAGGAAAGAGGTGGGTGGTGGCGCGAGGGTCGATGATGGAGCGCCAGTTGCGGGCGTACTGCCAGCCGGGGTCGCTCACGGGCGGACCGTCGAGTTCGAACCCGAGTCGGGTGCGGACCAGGGCGACGGGGCGGCCTAGGAGGGTGCCCAGCACGTCGTCGCCGTAGGGGTTGCCCGGGTCGATGGAGGTCAGGGCGCGGTCGGTGGTGGACAGCAGGTCCATGAACGCTTCCTTGCCCTGGGCGGCCAGGGCGACGGCGAACCGGTACAGGTGCGGTCGGCGGGTCCGCAGGTCATCGAGGGTGTGGGCGTCGGAGTGGGGCAGCGGGTTCCAGCCCACGACGAGTGCGGTTCCGGTGGGGCCGGTTGTGCGTTTGAGGGTGAGTTCCCCCAAGGGGGCGCCAGTGGGGGCGTAGCACAGTAGGGAGCGGTCGACGTAGCTGGGGATGATCCAGGCGCATACGGGTGTGGTTTCGGCGGTGAGGTCGACCGGTTGGTTGTCGTTGTGCTCGTTGACGAAGGTGAAGTTCAGGCGTGCCGGTTGCAGCAGGCGGGGCGGGAGTTGCGCATACTCGCCAAACTTGGGGCCCTTGTTGTCGGGTGGGAGCAGGCTGGGGGCGATGATGGGGAGGTTCTTGTTACTGGGCAGGTAGACGTCGAAGGACTGGCCGAACTCGTCGACGATGCACAGGGCTGTGAACTTGATGCGTCCGGCGCGGATCTGGGTGAAGCCCGAGGGCTGCCATGCGTCGAAGGGCTCGGGCATGGGGCCTGGGACGGGCAGGTGGCCGCAGGCGTCGCCGACGAGCTCGCCGATGATGCCGGGTGGGGCGAGATTGGGGCCGGTGTCGCGGTTGGCGAAGGAGTCGGTGAGTCCGTCGAGTTCCTGAGAGAGCAGGTCCTGTCCCCTGGCCTGTGCTGCCGCGGTGGTGAAGGCTTCGGCGAGGTGGCCGTCGTAGTCTTCGGCGCAGCGGGTGAGTTGGCTGGCGGTGGTGTACTGGGGCAGGGGGATGAGGAAGCGGCGTCCTCGTACCTCTCCTTTGTTCTTGGCTCCGGCCGTGCCGCGTTTCCATCGGTACCTTGTGCCGTCGAATTCCCAGTGGGGGTGGTCGACGGTGCCGTAGCCGATGGCCTCGTGGAAGACCTTCCACTGGTACAGCAGCGGCTTCCACGGCTGCCGCCACCGCGGGGGTTTGATCTCGGGCGGGATGTCCTCATCGGGGCTGTCGAGCACGTGCAGGAATTCGGCCAGGAGGGCGGGGACGATCTTGGGGATGCCGAGGGACTCGGTGATCTTCAGGTGTGTGAATGCCTGCGGGAGTGGGTCTGTGGGTGTGATGCCGTTCTCGAGCTGGGAGGGCATGCGGCACAGCAGGGAACCGGTGCCGTCCAGCGGCGGGTGCTGCTGGCCGCCGTTGCCGCCAGAGATCACCACGGTCGGGTCGGTGACCTGCCAGAACGGCGGCAGAGACTCGCGGCGCAGCTCGTGGCCGGGTGGCAGTGGGTGCTTTTTGAGATAGTTCGCGATGGAATCGGCGAGCTCTTTTGGGGTGGCACCGTGGGGGATCTTCTTGCGTAGTTCGTTCAGTTTTTCTTGCCGTGCGGCCACTTTGGTGGCCAGGCTTTCGGGGTTGTCCGGGTCGGTCTCGGCGCGCAGTTCCTCGCGGCTGTACTGCGGGGGGATGCGGGGTCGGCCGTGCATCCACCACAGTGCGTACAGTCGCCACTGCAGGGCCGCCAGGGTGCGGGCCGCCTGGTCGTAGGCGGCCTGGTCGGTGTTGAGGGTGGCCAGCATCCGCTCGTGGGTGCGGGCGACGCCGGACCAGGTGACGGACTGCTCCTTGCCGCTGGTGTTGCCCTTCTCGGCGGTGTTCACGATCCGCCAGATGTGGCCGCCGGGGGACTGTTCGAACCAGCCGCGGTGCACGGCCTGCGCAGCGGCGAGGAGACCGTCGGGCCCGTCCAGGGTGTCGATAAGGCCCCGGCCCAGCGCGTGGAGCAGCCCCGGCTCGATGCTGTCCGTCGTGCCGAGTCCGGCGGGGGCCAGGACACTGCGCAGGGCGGCGCTGGCCTCATCCGCGCTGCTGCCGACCGCCACCTTCACGCGGTCCCGGCTCTTGGGGCGGTTGGAGTCGGGCGGCTTTTGTGTGTTGCGGCAGCGGTTCCAGTCCACGCTTCTGGCGCGGCCGCAGTAGGTCGTGGATGTCGGCCGCCAGCTGGCGGGCCTCCCGGTGACCTTCCATCCCAGGTCGGCCAGCACGCTGTCCACAGTGGCGCCGCCAGCCTTGAGCCGTCGGTCGAGTTCTTCCTGCCCGGGGTCGGAGTACCAGCCGATGACCTGGTAGTCGACGGTGGCTTTGTCGATGTTGCGCTGATCGTTGTCTTTCAGTTCGTCGTGGAGGCTGAAGACGTTGTGGTGGTAGGGCTGGTAGGCGTGGAAGGTGATCAGGCCGGGGCCGACGGCGGTGAGGAACAACTCCTTGCGGTAGCGCTGCCCGGGATCCAGGGCCGGCTCCTCCCACCTGGTGCCGCTCTCGCCGATGTCCTGGCGGCGGCCGATCCGCGTGATGATGATCGTGGAGCGGAAAGGCGTGGACTGCGGGTCGCTGGCGCCGGGCTTCACGGGGTGGATGTAGGGGGAGGTGCCGTTGTCGGGGTGGAGGAAGTCGCTTTCGACCATCCAGCCGGTGGTGTGGTCCTTGTTGTCCTTGACGCGGCGGATCACCAGCCACCGGTTGGGGACCAAGGGGAACTGCGGCGGCCCGTCGGGGGTGCGCGCCTGGCCGTGGCGTAGCGCGTCGGGCAGCATCCAGCGCACGTATACGCCGTCGTGCTTGTCATCGCCGGGCTCGTTCCAGGTCTGCTCGCTCTCGAACGGGCCCGGCTCGGGGCTGTGGTTGTAGCGCAGCAGGTTGAAGTTGGCCTCCCAGCGGCGGAAGCCCTGTGCACGGACGCTGGAGTCCACGACGAGGGCGTCCACCTGCACCGGTACGATCAGTGTGCTCGCGGTGGAGAGGTCAGACATCGTGGTGCTCCTTCTGTGCGGGCGGGAGGTTCTGGTGCGCGGCGCGGAAGGTGCGGCGCTGCGCGGCGTTGATCATCTGGATGGCGAACTCGCTCGGCGTCAGCTTCCGGTCTTCGGGGAAGCCCACCGCCTCTCGCAGGGCGTCGGCAAGCTTGCCGATGTTCATCACGTTCACCGTCTTGTCGCCGGGGGTTCGGCGGTAGGCGTCCAGTCCGGGGGTGTCCGGGAACTGTTCGCCGGTCTCCTGGCCGAGGCGGTGCTCGGAGGACTCTTCCAGCGCGCGCAGGCGGATGATGCCGTTGTCGACCGGCTCGTAGAGCCCCGGTGGCACCCACTCGTCGATGCCGAAGTGCAGGCCCTGCTGGGGCTCGGCGAGTTCCAGCCGACCCGGTACTCCCTCGATCAGGACGAACAGGACGTCCGCGGCCAGGTGCTCGCGGCGCACCACGGGCAGCGGGTCCTCGCCTGGTGTCTGCTCGCGGGCGGTGTAGGGGCGCACCTCCAGGGACGGCCAGCCGGCCACGAGACGGGAGCGGATGAGCACGCCGGTGCGGTGGGTGCCCGGCTCGGGCAGGACCACGCTTCCGCCGCCGAAGACGACCTCGTTGGCGGCATGGTCGAAGCGGTGGGCCAACCCCACGCTCAGCGCCCCCTCGGTCAGTGCCCTGATCCACACCGGGTCGAGATAGAAGACCCGCAACGACTCGGCGGGCAGCATCCGCGCGTCGGGGACCAAGTGGCAAAACGGTACCCCGGCCAGCGTCCGCCGGGCCTTGAGCCAGTCCAGCACGGTCGACAGGTCATCGTCCGGCGCGGGAGCCCGCGGCCCGCGCCGGCCCGGTCCGGCGCGCAGTTGCGGCTCGGTCAGCGGGGCCACGGCCGCGCGCAGCCGGGCGAGCAGGGCGGGATCCGCGCGCAACCGCTCCGCGCTCACATCGGCGGCGGGCGGCAGCACCGACGCATCGGGGTGCGGGGTGACCGGCCCGAACGCCGACGACGCCCACGCGGCCACGCCGTTGTCGACGCGGCCGCTCACCCACTGCTCCAGGTACTGCCGCCCCCGGAGCCGGTACGGGGCGGCCCGCAGCTCGCGGTCGATGGC
>NZ_JBPQTQ010000173.1:0-9668 GCF_051386415.1 Streptomyces sp. URMC 129 | reverse complement strand
GGCGTGGCCGGTCACCGGGACGGCCTCCCCTCGTCCGTGACGGGGGCGGGGTCCGTCGTGGCGGGGGCCCGGGTGCCGAGAACGGCGGCGAGGGCGGCGACGCAGCGTTCCACCTGCGGCGGCGTGCCCACGCTGACGCGCAGGCTGCCCGGCAGGCCCAGCAGGCTCAAATCGCGGACCAGCACACCGTGTTCCGCGGCGAGCCGGTCGGCGACGCGGGCGCTGTCCCCGGGCACGTCGACCATCACGAAGTTGGCGTGGGACGGCATGGCCGGCAGGCCGATCGCGTCGAGGCTCTTGATCAGGTACTCGCGGGCCTGAGCGGTCCCCGAGCGCACCCGTTCCAGGTGGCCGGGCTGTTCCAGGGCGCGCAGCACGGCGCTCTGCGCCGGGCGGCTCACGCTGAACGGAAGCGCGCCGGCCGTCCGGGCGCAGCGCGCCACCAGGTCGGCGGGGCCGATGAGGCAGCCCATGCGCACCGAGGCCAGGCCCCACGCCTTGGAGAAGGTGCGCATCACCAGCGCGGGCGCGCCCGACCGGACGGCGAGCAGGGCGTGTTCGTGCTCCGGGCCGGCGAAGTCGAGGTACGCCTCGTCGAAGACGAGCACGCCGTCGGCGGACCGGGCGGCGTCCAGCAGCAGGTCCACCTCGGCGCGGCTCAGGACCGTGCCGGTGGGGTTGAGCGGGTTGCACACGAACGCCAGGTCGGTGCCGTCGCGCAGCGCCTCGGCCAACTCCCCGGCGGGTACCGCCCGGTCGCGCAGCGGGAGGGCCCGCACGGCGGCCCCGGCCACGGCCGCGGAGGCCGCGTATCCGGGGAACGTGTTGGCCGTGAAGGCGACTTCGGCGGCGGGCTCGCGGAGGAAGGTGAGGGAGGTGAGCAGGACCAGCTCGTCGACGCCGTTGCCGACCGCGACCATCTCGGGGCCGACGCCGAAGTGCCGGGCGAGCGCCTCGCGCAGGGCCCGGCACTCGCTGTCGGGGTAGTGCGCGAGGTGGGCGGCGGCCTCGGCGGCCACGGCCTCCACGGTGCCGGGCGGCGGACCGTAGGGGCTCTCGTTGAGATGGAGCCGCAGACAGTCCGTGCCGTGCCCGGCGTCGGCGGACCGGAAGAAGGAGGCCGGCGGGCCCTGTTCCCGGTCCTGCCGCCGCTCCCGTTCCTGCTCGGTCTTCATCGTGTGCTCCCTTCGGGGCGCCTAGACGCCCTGGGCCGTCTCGGGGTCGAACTCCGTCCGTACGGACGGAAGGGCGAGGGCTATGAGCGCGGCG
Organism: Streptomyces sp. URMC 129; assembly: GCF_051386415.1. Taxonomy (NCBI): domain Bacteria; kingdom Bacillati; phylum Actinomycetota; class Actinomycetes; order Kitasatosporales; family Streptomycetaceae; genus Streptomyces; species Streptomyces sp. URMC 129. The sequence continues at coordinate 8,399 of NZ_JBPQTQ010000173.1, read as the reverse complement.
ACGGCGGTGAGGACGGTGCCGGCGAGGAACGCGGTGTGGCAGGCGGCCAGCAGCGCGTCCGGGCCGGTGGTGCCCCGGGCCGCCTCGTCGCTCAGCCGTTCGCCGGCCAGCGTGGCGAGCACGGCCAGGCCGACCGCGCCGCCGACCTGCTGGCCGGAGTTGAGGATTCCGGCGGCGGCGCCGGAGTCGGCGCGGGCCACGCCGCTGACGGCCGCGACCACCAGGGGGACGAGGGCCAGGCCGTAACCGGCGGCGCACAGCAGCAGGGTGGGCAGCACGTCGCTCGCGTAGCCGCCGGTGGTGCCGGTGCGCAGCAGCAGGGCGAGACCGACGGTGGCGGTGGTCAGGCCGGTGGCGCACAGCACGCGGCTGCCGAGCTTCGGCAGGAGCTGGATGGCGACGCCGGAGAACACCGCCATGGTGATGCCGAACGGCGCCCAGGACAGCCCGGCGCGCAGCGGCGACCAGTCCCGCACCAACTGCATGTACTGGGTGAGGAAGAAGAAGATGCCGTACAGGCCGGAGGCGGCCAGCAACATCATGAGGTTGGCGAGGACGATCGGGCGGCTGCGGAACATGGTGAGCCGGATCAGCGGCTCCGGCGCCCTCGACTCCCGTGCCACGAACAGGGCGAGCAGTACCGCCGCCACCGACAGGCCGGTGAGCGTGGCGGCCGAGGTCCACGAGCGGTCCTCGGTGCTGATGACGGTGTGCACCAGGAGCAGCAGGCCGGAGGTGATCAGCAGCGCGCCCGGGGTGTCCAGCTTCACCCGGTCGTCGCGGGTGTCGCGGTCGCCCATGGCCGGGGACATCGCCAGGGCGAACAGCAGGGCGCCGACCGGGAGGTTGATGAAGAAGACCCAGCGCCAGCTCACGAAGTCGGTGATGACGCCGCCGATGAGGACGCCGCTGACCCCGCTGACGCCGGTCAGGCCGCCCCAGATGCCGAGGGCACGGCGCCGTTCGCCCGCGTCGGGGAAGGCGTTGATGAGGATGCTCAGCGCGGCGGGACTGAGGAGGGCGGCGCCCAGGCCCTGGAGCGCGCGGGCCGTGATCAGCGTCTCCGGCGAGGAGGCGATGCCGCCGAGGAACGAGGCCACGACGAACACGCCCAGGCCGGTGAGGAAGACGCGGCGGCGGCCGAACAGGTCGGCGCAGCGGCCCCCGAGGACGAGGAAGCCGCCGAAGAGCAGCATGTAGGCGTCCACGACCCAGGCCAGGGAGGCGGCGGCGAAGTCGAGGTCCTCCCGGATGGACGGGAGCGCCATGGCCACCACGGTGTCGTCGATGATCACGCTGAACTGCGCGCCGCAGGTCACGGCCAGGACCAGCCCGGCGGCCAGCGGGCGCCGGCCGGTCCCCGCCGGGCTTCCGGCGGGTGTCGGAGTGGGGGTGGAGGGCGGAGTGGAGGGCGCTTGCGTCATGTCTGCTCCCCGGGGAGATGGCGGCGATCGCGATGGCGACGTTTTTCTACGAGCGTAGGACTTTTTCCTCCGAGCGTAGGAGCCTAGGCTCACGGGATGGCCCCGTCAACGCATCACCAGCTCGCGCGCCAGTCGCCCCGGCTCCTGCTCCTCGACGCGGCGATCACGCTGATCGCCCGCGAGGGCCTGCAACACCTCACCCACCGCCGGGTGGAGGCGGAGGCCGGGCTCACCCACGGGTCGACCACGTACTACTTCCGCAACCGGGAGACCCTGATCCGGCACGTGATCACGCATCTCGCGGAACGTGACCAGCGGGTGGTGAGCGCCGCGCTGGACCCCACGGGCCGGCCGCCGGCGGCGGGCGACCCTGTCGCACGGGCCGCCGCCGACCTCACCCGGATCGTGGAGGCGTTCCTCACCACCGCCCGCGACCAGACCGTCGCCCGCTTCGAACTGTTCCTGCACGCCGCCCGCGAGCCGTCCCTCCAGGAGGAACTGACGCGGTGGCGGGGGTTGTTCGGCCGTGCCGCCGAGGCGCTGCTCGGCGGCCTGGGCGCCCCGGACCCCGCCGAGAGCGCCGACGCCCTGGTGACCGGCATCGACGGCCTGCTCTTCGCGGGCGTCTGCCTGCCCGGCCGGCTGACTCCCGGCCGCACGCGGCAGCAGATCCTGGCCCTGCTGACACGCTGCCTGCGGACGCCGGGCGGTGGCGGGAGCTGAGGCGGGCGCGGCTTGCGTTCCGTTCGGGCACATGGCTGACCTGAATTCCTCCCGTCACCGCGCACCGCGCCCTTTATCCCGGAAAGGCCGCGGTCCCGGAAATTCGGACGCGACGATACCCACGGCGGCCCGGCCCGCGGCATGACAAGCATCTGCCAGGCAATGCCCTGCCAGTCGGCGCACGGCCGCACTGGCAGGGAACTGCCGCTGGCCCCGCCGACCCGCACCGCCCTAGAAAGGTGAGGCCCGCCAAGACTTCTCGGGAATGGGACAGTATGGGTCACTCCTTTCGCGTGGTCGACTACATCGTCGATTTCCTCAGGCACCAGGAATTCACCCACGTCTTCGGGGTGGGCGGCGCCAATATCGAGGATCTTTACGACGCGATCCACCACGCCGGAGGCCCGGTGCGGGGGCTGGTGGCCAAGCACGAGTTCTCCGCGGCGGCCATGGCCGACGGCCACCACCGCGCGTCCGGACGACCGGCCGTCGTGGTCTCGACCTCCGGCGCCGGCGCGATGAACCTGGTGCCCGGTCTGGCCGAACTCCGCGCCTCCTGCGTCCCGGCGCTGGCCCTCATCGGGCAGCCGCCCGCCGGGCTGGACGGTCTCGGCTCCTTCCAGGAGACCTCCGGGCTCGGCGGATCCATGGACGCGGTGCGTCTGTTCGCGGAGATCGGGGTGTTCTGCGCCCGGGTGGACGACCCCTCGGCCGTCACCGAGCTGCTGCCCGCCGCGCTCGAAGCCTGCCTCAGTGAGGTCCCGGGACCCGCGGTGCTGCTGCTGCCGAAGGACGTGCAGCAGTCGGTGATCCCCGCCTGGGCGCCGCCGCGCCGCGTGCTGCCGCGCCAACGCCCCCTCGCCGCCGGGCCGGTACGGCAGGAGGCCGCGGCCGTGCTCGCCGCCGCCCGGGACGCCGACGGCGTGGCGGTGGTGGCGGGCACCGGAGTGGTCCGGTCCCTGGCGCGCGCCGAACTGGCGCGGCTCAGCGAGGTGCTGGGCGCCGGGGTGGCCGTCGCGCCCGACGCCAAGGACGCGTTCGACAACCACCACCCGCGGTTCCTCGGGGTCACCGGCCCGCTCGGGCACCCGGCCGCGCACGAGCGGATCGAGGGCGCCTCGGCCGTGCTGCTGGCCGGCACCCGGCTGCCGATGCTCGCGGGCGGCGCGCTGCGGGAGCACCTGAAGGGCGTGCCGGTCGTCAGCGTGGACAGCGCCCCGCCGTTCCTCGACCCGCATCACCCCGCGCCGGTCCGCCTCGACGGTCCACTGGCCGCCGAACTGGCCGCGCTCGGCGACCTGTTGGCCGCACCCGAACGACCGGCGGAACGGCCGGTGGAACGGCCGGTGGAACGGCCGCCCGCCCGGGGCGGGGAAGCCGCCGCTCCCTCCGGGCCGCTGACCATGCGGACGGCCGTGGAGGTACTCGCCGCACACCTCCCCGACGGCGCCAACGTCGTCGTGGACGCGGGCAATTCGGGAACCACCGTCATCCACCACCTGCCCGTGCCGCGCGACGGCCGTTTCGTCGTCGCCCAGGGCATGGGCGGCATGGGGCACAGCTTCGGCGCCGCCATCGGGGCGTGCCTGGCCACAGGCGCCCCGACGTATCTGGTCGCGGGCGACGGCTCGTTCTTCATGCACGGCATGGAGATCCACACGGCCGCCGAACTCGCGCTGCCGATCACGTACCTGATCCTCAACAACAACGCACACGCCATGTGCCACACCCGGGAACGGACGTTCTTCCGGGGCGACTACACCTACAACCTGTTCGGCCCGGCCCGGATCGGGGACGGTGTGGCCGCCATGTTCCCCGCGATCACCGCCCGGCACGCCCGGGACGCGGCCGAACTCCGCGCCGCCCTCGCGCTGCGCCCGCCCGGGCAGGCCGGGCCGCTGCTGATCTCGGTGGACGTCGACCCGTACGAGATCCCGCCGTTCGGGCCGTTCCTCCGCGCCGGACAGGCCGCGCGGGCCACCGCGGCCTGAGCCGCGCCCCACCACCGCGCCACCCCACCACATCCGCACCACGGCACGTCAGGGCCGACCGCGCCCGGCCGTGGACCATGAGAAGGGACCACCGTCATGACGGACATGTACACCCCGCCGCCCGCCATTCCGCCGGCCATCGCGGACGTTCCCGGCCTGCTGCGCTGGGAGACCACCCCCCGCGAGGAGGCCATCGCGCAGGCCGCCGCCATCACCAAGGAGTCCTACACCTACGACGAGATCTATGGGCGGTTCTGCTCGCTGGAGGAGTACATCGACGCGCCGCCGGAGGCGGTCTTCGCGTACCTGGCCGACGAGCGGCACCTCAACGAATACACCTACAGCACCCGTGACTTCCGCCCGGTGGAGGGGAAGCCGGGCCTGCTCGTCGGCCAGGACACCCTGGTCGCCGAGGAGACCAAGATCTACATGCGGATCAAGACCAACCGCGAGGCCCTGACGGTCGACATGCACTGCGCCTGGGACCAGGGCGACGACCTGTGGATGATCTACCTCTACCGGATCGTGGACGCGCAGGTCGTGCTCAACAAGCCCGGCTCCGTGGTGCTGTGGACGAACTGCCGCCACCCGTACTACGACAAGAACCCCTACCCCGAGACCGCCCCCGCCGGCCAGCGGCCGTGGGTGGGCGACTTCTGGCCGCTCTTCTACGCCGGTCACTACCTGGAGATGCAGAACCTGAAGAAGATCCTGGAGTTCCAGCACGGTGGCGGTAACGCCCGGCCGGAGACCGGTGCGTCATGAGAACGGTCAGCCTCCTGGAGGTGGCTTCCTACCTGCCGCCCAAGAAGGTCCCGACGCAGTACTTCCTCGACGTCCAGGACAGGAACGGGGAGTTGGCGGGCCACGAGATGTTCGGCGCGCCCGCCTTCCGGCACCACGTGGCCCGGGAGGAGAGCGCGGCCGACATGATCGAGAAGGCGGGCCGCACCCTGCTGGACCGCATCGGCCCGCGCGAGGCCCGCGACATCGACCTGGTCATCACCAACGTCCTGCTGCCGGACCTGCCGTTCACCGGCGCCGGGGCCGAGATCAGCCACCGCCTGGGCCTCAACCCGGGCTGGATCCTCGACGCGCACAACGGGGGCTGCGCCTCCTTCGTGCACATGCTGCGGCTGGCCCGGGGCCTCATCGGCAGCGGACAGGCCCGTTCGGCGCTGCTGTGCAACGTGCAGAACGCGGCGGGCACGGTGATGGACCAGCCGCGGGTGCGCATGCTGCCCGAGGCCGTGGTGCCGGGCGACGGGTGCGGCGTGGCTTATGTCGCGGCCTCCGAGGAGTCCCCGGTCCTGGCGATCGAGACCGTCAACACCGGTGAGTACGCCAAGGATTGCGGTCTGACGCTGAGCGACGGCCGCAAGTACTGGGAGGCCGGCGAGAGTCAGATGCACGTCGGCTTCACCCCCGGCAAGGTGGCCGACATCGTCGAGCGCGGCAACCGGCTGGTGCCGGAGGTCGTACGGGCCGTCTGCGACCGGCTGGACATCGGTCCGGCGGAGCTGGACGTGCTGATCACCAACCAGCCGAACCGGGTCTTCCTCCAGAAGTGGCAGGAGCGGCTGGGGATCGCCCCCGAGCGGCACCTCAACACCTTTGACCGGTTCGGGAATCTGTTCGGCGCGGCCGTGCCGATCACCCTCGACCACGGGGTGCGGGAGAAGCAGATCCCGGACGGCAGCCTGCTGATGCTCGCGGGCTTCGCCCACGCCGGGGACTTCGCGGGGGCCGCGGCGGTGCGCTGGCGCGGCGGCGCGGTCATCTGAGGGAGCCGGTCTCAGCTCACCCGGTGCGGTGCCGCAGGACGCGCGCCACGTGGATCCGGGACGGACACTCCAGCTTGCGCATCACCTGCCGCAGGTGGTTGACCACCGTCCACTCGGAGATGTGGAGCCGGGTCGCGATCTGACGATTGGTCAGTCCCTCGGCGACCAGGTGGGCGATCTGTCGCTGACGCGGCGTCAACCCCGCGGCAACCTCCCGCGACAGCACCGGCGCCTCCCGCTCGCCCGGCTCCGTCGCGTACCCGGCGGCGGCCCGCGCCATGGCGGCCCGCGCCCGGACCAGGTCGCCGTGTCTCATCGCCCACCGGGCGACGATCAGGGACGCCTCGGCCGCCAGCGCCCGGCCGTCCTTCCCGTCGTGCCGCCCGTCCGGGCGGCTGCTCTCCTCCAGTTGGGCCGCGAACTCGGCGACCGTTCCGGCCGCCGACAGCGGCTCCTCCAGCGCGAGCAACAGCCGCAACGCCTCGGTGTGCCGCCGGATCTGCCGCAGGTAGCCGACGGCCGCGCGGATGTCGGGCCAGCGGTCGTGGACGGCGGCCACCCAGTGGGACCGGGAGGCGTCCCCCGCCCCGTGCCCGGCGGCGCGCAGCTCCCGCTGCACCGCCTGCGCGAACGCCAGGCAGGCACGGGCATGTTGTTCCCGCGCCGCCGCGAACGCCGCCGGATCGCGCGCCAGGACCCGGCGGTAGTGGAGGCGGACCATGTGCGGCACCTTGAACTCGTAGCCGCCGCGCCCGTTGTCGTAGCTCATCAGCACGCTCTTGTGGACCAGCGTCCGCAGCGCGCCCGTGATCTCGTCCTGGGCGAGCCCGCTCAGGCGGCGTGCCGAGGGCACGTCGATGACCGACTCGAACACGGTGAGCCTGGTCAGCAGTTCGGTGTCCTCCTCGGAGAGCGCGGCCTCGCCCCAGCCGAGGACGCGGGCGACGGAGCTGTGGCGCTCCGGCAGGTCCCGCAGCCGGCTGTCCCAGTCGTGCTCGCCGTGCCGCAGCCGCTTCAGCAGGTCTGCCGGGGTCAGCGGCCCCACCGCCTCGGCGACCAGTTCGATGGCGAGCGGCATGCCGTCGACCACCTCACAGATCCGGGCGGCGAGGCCCCTTCCCTCGTCACCCGTCACGCTGTGCCGGTAGTGCGGGCTCACCCGCTCGGTGAACAGCCGTACGGCGTCCCCTCGTTCCCCCGTGGACATGGGTCCCACCGGCACGATGCGCTCGGCGTAGACATCGAGCGGGACGCGGCTGGTGCAGACGACCGACGCGCAAGGACGGGCGCGCAGCAGCGTCATCACGCTGTCCGCCACGCTCGCCGTCACCCGGTCGCAGTTGTCCAGCAGCACCAGGAGCCGCCGGGCCGGCGCCGCGGCGGTCGACCGCCGCGTCGTCCGCGCCTGCTCGAACGGCAGGATGCCGGGCGGCAGCAGCTCCCGGATGCGGGCGATCGCCGCGCCGCCGTCCCGGGCGTCCGCCAGGTCCAGCAGGACGACCGAGTCCCGCTCCGGCGACGCGGCGGCGGCCAGGGCGGCACGTGCCAGCACGCTCTTGCCGACGCCCGCCGGTCCGGTGAGGGTCAGCAGTCTGTGCCGCCCCAGAAGGGCGCCGAGCAGCGCCAGTTCCCGGTCGCGCCCCACAAGCCGCGGCACGAGGAACGGCCACCCGGGCCCGGTGTCGTTTCCTTCCCATTCTTCCCCCGTTGCTCTGAATACTTCCGATCGTTCCCACAATGCGGTCTTGCCGTTTTCGTCCTGTTGCGACTCATACCAAGTCAGCAAATCCTTGCCCCCGTTCACAGAATCCAACGACCTGGCCAACCTGCATGACCAAAGAGCCGCCCGTCAAGAAATCATCGCATTGGCTCCCGATTTCGGGGCGTTGGTGAACAAAAAGAGGGCGTAGCGGGTCACGGACGTGGACGAGGGAACCAGGTACGCGCCGCTGGGATGCGTGAAGCGGTGGGAGCACCGGTACAGGCCGGGGTCGGCGGCTTTCGTGGAAGTGGCGCGCGGCCCGGAGCAGTTGTTCCTGCCGGAACACGAGGGCGGTGCCGGGCCGGACACGCCGGTCCACGTGTGGGTGCGCGATCCGGACGCCGTGGCGGCCGGGTTCGGGGTGCCGGTCGTCGGCACCGCGTGGGGGACGCACAAGGCCGGGGCTGCGCGACCCGGACGGCAACCGGCTGCGGGTGGCGTCGGTCGCGGAGGACGCCCAGGCGGCCGACCGGGCGTGAGCCGGGAGCGTGAGCCGGGGCGTGAAAGGGAGGGCCGGAATTCCGGTCCCCTCCCCCGGGTGGTTTGGGTGATCACGGGCTGGTGGGCGGAGCCGGGCTCTGAATACTGGCCGATGAAAAGCCCGGTGATCTCCGATGGGGGCGACATGGCCGACGGCACAGTTCTGTTCGCGGTGCGCCAGGATCTCCCCGGAGCCGAAGCCGGAGCCGGGGGCGGGGGCGGGCCGCCGCCCCGG
>NZ_JBPQTQ010000172.1:0-9908 GCF_051386415.1 Streptomyces sp. URMC 129 | reverse complement strand
CCCTGCCCCCGGAGTCGGCCACGGTCCTGCTGCGGCACACGCGCGAGACGTGAGACGCCGGGCCCCCGCGCCCGTCCCGCTCGCGGGCGGTGGCGGGCGGGGAGAGGATCGGGCCATGACCGACGAGCTGCCCGCGCACCCGGAGCAGGCCGAACTGGTGACCACCGACGACCACTGGGCGCTCTCGCTGGACCGCGTGCTCCCGCACCCCGCCGAGGCCGTCTGGGCGGCGCTCACCCGCGCCCGCGAGGTCCCCGGCTGGGCACCGTTCGCACCCGACCGCGACCTCGACACGCCCGGACCGGTCGAGCTGCCGGAGACGGCCGAGGCCGAGCCGGCGGCCCCCGCCGAGGTGCGCCGCGCCGACCCGCTCCGGTCGCTGGTGCTGCGCTGGGGCCGCGACGAGCTGCGCTTCGACCTGACCCCCGACCCGACCGGGACGCTGCTGCGCCTCACACACACCTTCACCGACCGCGCTCGGGCCCCGGGCTACGCGGCCGGGTGGCACCTGTGCCTGGCCGCCCTCGACGGCACACTCGCCGGACTCGATCTCCCCAAGGTCACCGGCGAGTCCGCGAAGGCCCACGGCTGGGAGGAACTGCACGACCGGTACGGCACCCTCCTCGAAGAGGTCTGAGCCCGCCCGGCCGGGGGCTCAGCCCTCGACCGCCAGCCGGACCCCCAGGGCGATCATCACACCGCCGGAGACCTGTTCCAGCCGGCGGCGGACCCCGGCGCGGGACAGGACCCGGCGCATCCGGCGGACGCCCCAGACGTACGTGGTGTAGTAGCCCACCTCGAACACCGACCAGATCGCGGCCAGGGCCAGCATCGTCGCCAGGTGCGGGGCGCCGGCCGGCACGAACTGCGGGAGGAACGCCATCGCGAAGATGCCCGCCTTCGGATTGGCGAGGTTCAGCAGCAGCCCGGCCCGGTAGCTGCGCAGGTCCGAGCCGGTGTCCCCGGCCGGGAGCGCGTCCAGGCCGCCGGGCCCGGCCCGGCGCGCGGCGCGCAGCGCCTGGACACCGAAGCCCACGAGGATCACCCCGCCCGCCACGCGCATCACGTCATAGGCGACCTCGGAGGCGTCCAGCACCGCCGTGAGGCCGAGGGCGGCGAAGACCCCCCACAGGAAGACGCCGCTCTCGTTGCCCAGCACGGTCATCATCCCGGCCCTGCGTCCGCGCAGCGCGTTGCGGATGATGAGCACCGAACTCGGTCCTGGGGAGGCGGCGACCAGCAGACAGGCGCCGAGAAACGCCGGGAGAGTGCTCCACATGCCGGTCATCCTGCGGCCCCGGCGCCGCGCCCTCCACCCCTTTTCGCCGCTGTCCGCCCGTACGATGACCCGCCATGGACTACGACGTGCTGGTGGTGGGCGGAGCGGGCGTGGACACCATCGTCCGGGTCGACCGGCTGGAGATCCCGGACCGGGACGTGCTGCACGTGCCGCCGATCCGCGACTACGTGGCGCACACCGGCACCGGTGCCGCGCTCGGCTTCCACGCGCTGGGGCGGCGCGTGAAGTTCCTCGACTTCCTCGGCGACGACGCGCAGGGCGCGCTGATCCGCGCACGATTCCGGGGCGCGGGGCTGGACTTCGAGAGCCTGCCCGCCCCGAACGGCACCCCGCGCAGCGTGAACCTGGTGGACGACGAGGGCCGGCGGTTCTCGTTCTACGACGGGCGGCACCCGGCCGGTCTGCTGATGCCGCCGGACTTCGCGCTGCCGCACGCCGAGCGGGCCCGCCACGTCCACGTCTCGCGCCCGGCGTTCACCCGCGCGCTGCTCGGCCCGCTGGCCGAGCGCGGCGTGCCGGTCTCCACCGACCTGCACGCGTGGAACGGGGAGGACGCGGGCACGCACCCGTGGGCGTTCGGCGCCGACTACGTGTTCATGAGCGCGGCGGGCGTCCGGGACCGGGTGGGCGAGGTGCTGCGGATGATCCTGGAGCGGGGCCGCGCCCGGCTGGCGGTGGCCACGGACGGCGAGCGCGGCTGCCACGTGCTGGCGCGCGGCGACGACGGCGGCACGGACGGGACCGTGCGGCACTACCCGGCCGTGACGCCGCCCGATCCCGTGGTGGACAGCAACGGCGCGGGCGACGCGTTCGTCACGGCCTTCCTGCACACGTGGTTCGACGGGCCGAGCGGCGGCCCCGACGTCCTCGACCGGTCCGTCCTGGCGGGCCTGGTGGCGGGCGCGTTCGCCTGCACCGTGCCCGGCACGCACGAGCGGCACATCACCGCCGCGGAGCTGGCCGCGGCGGTGAGCGCGATCAGGAACCCTGCTCCCGGGGATCCAGCCGGATGGAGATGGAGTTGATGCAGTACCGCAGGTCGGTGGGCGTGCCGTAGCCCTCGCCCTCGAAGACGTGGCCGAGGTGCGAGCCGCAGGCGGCGCAGCGCACCTCGGTCCGCGGCCGGCCCGGCAGCGAGTGGTCCGGCACGGTCTCGACGGCGTCGGAGCCGGCCGGGTCGTAGAACGACGGCCAACCGCAGTGCGAGTCGAACTTGGTCTCCGAGCGGAACAGCTCGGCGCCGCAGGCCCGGCAGTGGTAGACGCCGACCGTCTTGGTGTCGGTGTACTCGCCGACGAACGGCGCCTCGGTGCCGGCCTGGCGCAGCACCCGGTACTCCTCGTCGGTGAGCTCCGCGCGCCACTGCTCGTCGGTCTTGCTGACCTTGTACCCCATGGAAAGCCTCCTGGTCTCAGCCCGAGAGGCGGGCGAGAATCCTCGGTCCGAGCTCGGTGACGTCGCCCGCCCCCATGGTGAGAACCACGTCACCGGGCCCGGCCATTCCGGCGACCGCGTCCGGCACGGCGTCCTTGTCGTGGAGGGGGCGGACGTCCGCGCCGTGCGCGCGGGCGGCGTCCACGACGAGGGCGCTGGTCACGCCGGGGACGGGGTCCTCGCGGGCGGGATAGATGTCCAGCACGAGGCAGGCGTCGGCCGCGGCCAGCGCCTCGCCCATCTCGGCGGCCAGCTCCCTGGTCCGGCTGAACAGGTGCGGCTGGAAGACGACGAGCACCCGCCCGTCGCGGGCGCCGCCGCGGATCGCGTCGAGGTCGGCGGCCATCTCGGTGGGGTGGTGGGCGTAGGAGTCGATGATCTGGACGCCGCGCGCCTCGCCCTTGAGCTGGAGCCGGCGGCGCACGCCGGTGTACGTGCCCAGGGCCCGCGCCAGCTCGGGCGCGGGCACGCCGGCGGCCACGCCCGCGGCGAGCGCGGCCACGGCGTTGTGCGCGTAGTGGCGGCCCGGGACGGACACCCCGAACGTCAGCTCCTCGCCGCCGAGGACGACGGTGACCTCGCTGGTCAGCCGGTCCTGCCGGACGCGCGCCACGCGCACGTCGGCGTCGGGCGCCTCCCCGTAGGTGACGACGCGCAGGTCCGGGCGGCCGGCGAGGCGGGCGGTGAGCTTGCGCGCCCCCTCCTGGTCGGCGTTGATCACCAGGGTGCCGCCCGGCACGATCCGGTCGGCGAACGTCTCGAACGACGCGTGGATCTCGTCCAGCGACGCGTAGTTGGCGTGGTGGTCCAGCTCCACGTTGAGGATGATCGCGACCTCGGGGCGGTACCGGTGGAAGCTGCGGTCGCTCTCGTCGGCCTCGGCGACGAACAGCTCGCCCTCGCCGTGCTCCGCGTTGGAGCCCGGGGCGTCGAGGTCGCCGCCGATGGCGTACGACGGGCCCAGGCCCAGGGCGGTGAGGGCCACGGCGAGCATCGAGGTCGTGGTGGTCTTGCCGTGCGTACCGGCCACGGCGACGGCCCGCCGCCCCGCCATCAGGGCGGCCAGCGCCTCCGAGCGGTGGACGGCGGGGATGCCGCGGCGCGCCGCCTCGGCCAGCTCGGGGTTGTCCTCCCGGATGGCGCTGGAGACGACGACGCAGGTCGCGTCGGGGGCGAGGTGGGCGGCGTCGTGGCCGATGTGCACGGTCGCGCCGAGCGCCCGCAGCGCGGCGGCGGTCTCCGAGTCCCGGGAGTCGCTGCCGGCGACGCGGGCGCCGCGCCGGGTGAGGATCTTGGCGATGCCCGACATGCCCGCGCCGCCGATGCCGATGAAGTGGGGCCGTGTCATGGCGGGCGGGATCGCCGGTGTCATGCGTGTGTCTCCCTGGTGTCCCTGCGGGTGTCCCCGGTCGAGGCGTGCCCCACGATTGTCGCACCAGGCGCGGGAGCGGGGCTCATTCTCCGTGCGCGAAGAGCCGCAGGACCGGGACGCCGACCTTGTGCCGGGCCCGGGAGGCCCAGTCCCGGTGGAACAGCTCCTCGACGTAGTGCGGCGCGGTCAGCACCACGACCTCGTCCGCGTGGGTCTGCTGGACCACGGAGGACAGCAGCTCCAGCGGGTGGTCGTCGATGACCTGCCCGACGGCCTCGGCGCCGGCCGCGCGCAGCGCGTCCAGCGAGTGGTGCAGGGCGCGCTCGGCCGGCCGGTTGACCTCGGGGCCCTCGGGCTCCTCCTCGCGGACCTCGCGCACGGCCTCGCCGAACTCGCCGAGCGCCACGTCGTCCAGCGCCCGCAGCAGCCGGTCCTGGTCCCCCCGGGGCTGCATGAGCACGACGAAGGACTGCTCCTCGTCACCGTGCAGGGTGGTGACGAGCTCGACATCGGTGGGCACCATGGGCTTTTCGATCATGAGAACTGTCGTGATCACGGTAAGCGCCCTTCGTCGGGGCCGGGTCCCGGACAGCCCGGCAGAAACCATCCTTCACCACGGCCGCACGGGACATTGCGCTTTTCATCCTGCCCAGACCAGGATAAGCGGAACGTCTCATTCCGCAGTTTGCCGGACCCTCCGGTACCGGCTGAAAAGGAAGCCGGAGTCCTCCAGCAGATCCGTCAGTTCCAGCTCCCGCGGCTCGGGAATCTCCGGGCCGCTCATCACCCGCGGCGCCGTCCCGGAGGTGAACCGGGGGGAGATGGTCAGGCACAGCTCGTCGAAGGCCCCCGCCGCGGCCAGCTGGCCCAGCAGCCGGGGGCCGCCCTCGGTGAGCAGCCGGGTGTGACCGCGCCTGACCAGTTCGGGCTTGACGCGCAGCGGGTCCACCCGGGCCTCGTCGCCGGCCGTGATCACTTCGACGCCGGCCGCCTCCGCGGCGGCCAGCCCGGTGCGCGGCGCCTTGGCGCCGGTGATGATCACCGTGGGCACCTCGGCCTCCGTGAACAGCGGCAGGGAGTAGTCCAGGTGCAGGCTCGCGCTGACGACCGCGATGGCCGGGACCGGCGTCTGCCCGGCGGCGGTCCGGCGCGCGACGAACTCCTCACGCCGGCGCGCGGGCCGGTAGCGCTCCTCGCGGACCGTCTCCGCGCCGACGATCACCACGTCCGCCAGCGCGCGCAACACCCCGAAGATCCGCATGTCCACGGCGTTGGAGATCGGCTGCGTGCGCCCGCCGTGATAGGCGGCGCCGTCCGCCGTGGACACCATGTTGGCCCGCAGCCAGCCGCCGCCGGGAAGGTGGTCCCCCGGGTACGCGTAGGCCGCGGCCAGCTCGGACAGATCCCACTCGTGGTCGTCGCCGCCGGAGGGCGGGGGGAACAGGCGTCGCATGGGCCGCAGTGTGGCACACATGCCCCGCCGCGGGCCGGACGTGCGCGAGGCCCGCCCCTTTCCCCACCCTCCCCCACGTACAGTGGGAATCGTGTCGAGCACCAGCAACAGCACGGAATCCGCCGGGGCGATAGCCGGCCCCACGGCCCTCAGCACCCGCGAACCCCGCGTTCCCGCCGAGCGGCTCGTCGCCGAGATGGTTCCGCCGCCGCGATTCGGCGCGGTCCGGTTCGACACCTACATCCCCGACCCCCGGCAGCCCAGCCAGACCGCGGCCGTGAAGGCGCTGGCCGACTTCGCCGGCGGGCTCGGCGGCGCCCACGCGTCCGGCGCCGGGCGGCGCGGGCTGTGGCCGCGCCGCGCACGGCGGCCCGCCGGGCCGGAGCCGCGCGGCATCTACCTCGACGGCGGCTTCGGCGTCGGCAAGACCCACCTGCTGGCGTCGCTGTGGCACGCCACCCCGGCGGCCCCGGAGTTCAAGGCGTTCGGCACGTTCGTGGAGCTGACCAACCTGGTCGGCGCCCTCGGCTTCCAGGAGACCGTCCGCACGCTGTCGGGCCACCGGCTGCTGTGCATCGACGAGTTCGAGCTGGACGACCCCGGCGACACCGTGCTGGTCTCCTCGCTGCTGGCCCGCCTCGTCGCGGAGGGCGTGGCCCTGGCCGCCACCTCCAACACGCTCCCCGGCAAGCTCGGCGAGGGCCGGTTCGCCGCCGCCGACTTCCTGCGCGAGATCCAGGGCCTGGCCGCCCACTTCCGCGCCCTGCGCATCGACGGCGAGGACTACCGCCACCGCGGCCTGCCCGCCGCCCCGGCACCGCGCCCCGACGAGGAGGTCGCCGCCACCGCGCACTCCGTCCCCGGCGCCTCGCTGGACGACTTCGGCACGCTGCTCGACCACCTCGCCCGCGTGCACCCCAGCCGCTACGGAGCCCTGTGCGACGGCGTCACGGTCGTCTGCCTCACCGGCGTGCGGCCGGTGCCCGACCAGGCCACCGCGCTGCGCCTGGTCGTGCTGGCCGACCGGCTGTACGACCGCGAGATCCCGGTGCTCGCCTCGGGCGTCCCGTTCGACGCGCTGTTCAGCGAGGAGATGCTCAACGGCGGCTACCGCAAGAAGTACTTCCGGGCGATCTCCCGGCTGACCGCACTCGCCCGGGACGCGGGAACGGACACGAGCGCGGAGGCGGAAGCGGAACGCCGCTGAGATCATCGGATCCATGGGACACCATCGGACATCCGGTCACACCCCCGAAGAAGCGCCGCGGAACGGGACTGACGAGACGTCACTGCGCGGCCTGACGCGCGTCCGTCCCGGGTCCTCCGTCGACCTGGCCGCCCTCCCCTCCGACGCCACCCCCGGCTGCACCGGCGCCAAGGCCGAGGCCCGCGCGGAGACCACCGCGATGGGCAAGGAACTGGCCGCGCTCCAGGAACGGTTGTACGCCGCGGCCACCGGCGGCGACCGGCGCAGGCTGCTGCTGGTCCTCCAGGGCATGGACACCTCGGGCAAGGGCGGCACGGTCAAGCGTGTCGTCGCGCACTTCAACCCCGCCGGCTGCCGCATCCGCGCCTTCAAGGCCCCCACCGCCGAGGAGCGCGCGCAGCACTTCCTGTGGCGGGTGACCAGGGCGCTGCCGAAGGCTGGCGAGGTCGGCATCTTCGACCGCTCGCACTACGAGGACGTGCTCGTGCCCCGGGTGCACGGCCTGGTGCCCGAGCCGGTCTGGACGCGGCGCTACGAGGAGATCAACGCCTGGGAGCGCGCGCTGGCCGACGACGGCGTCACGTTCGTCAAGGTGTTCCTGCACATCGGCCACGGCGAGCAGCGGGAGCGGCTGCTCGCCCGGCTCGACAAGCCGCACAAGCACTGGAAGTTCGACTCCGGCGACATCGCGGAGCGCGAGCGGTGGCCGGACTACCAGCGCGCCTACGCCGCCGCCCTGGAACGCTGCTCCACGGACGCCGCGCCCTGGTACGTCGTGGCCGCCGACCGCAAGTGGTACCGCGACTGGGCGGTCAGCCGCCTGCTGCTGGAGCACCTCCGCGCGCTGGACCCGCGGTACCCGGTGGGTGACTTCGACGTGGCCGCCGTCCGGGAGCGGCTGCTCGCGGAGAAGACCGCGTAGACGGTTGCGATCGCGAAACCTCAAGCCTTCCTCTGAGAACCCCCCGGCCAGGGTTCCGGGCCCGCGCGGCGGGAGACAACTCCCTCACGCACACACGGTGCGGGCAGGACTGTCCTTCAGGGGAGGCGGACATGAGGCGGCTGGGGACGGGGATCGGGTGGCGGCCCGACATCGCCGACGAGATAGCCGGGCTGCCGGGGATCGACTGGGTGGAGGTGGTCGCGGAGAACGTTTGCTCCGGCCATCTTCCCGAGCCCCTGGCGGCGTTGCGCCGACGCGGCACCACGGTGGTGCCGCACGGCGTGTCGCTGGGGCTGGGCGGGGCCGACCGGCCCTCGCCGAGCGGGCTGATGGCGCTGGCCGGGCTCGCGGAGGCGCTGGACGCGCCGCTGGTGACCGAGCACATCGCGTTCGTCCGGGCGGGCGGGCCGCTGACCGGCACGCCGTCCCTGCTCGCCGGGCACCTGCTGCCGGTGCCGCGGACCAGGGACGCCCTGGACGTGCTGTGCGAGAACGTGCGGATCGCCCAGGAGGCGCTGCCCGTCCCGCTGGCGCTGGAGAACATCGCGGCGCTGTTCGCGTGGCCCGGCGAGGAGCTGACCGAGGGACAGTTCCTCGGTGAGCTGGTGGAGCGCACCGGCGTCCGGCTGCTGATCGACGTGGCGAACCTGTACACCAACCACGTCAACCGGGGCGAGGACCCGGTCGCGGTGCTCGACGCGCTGCCGCTGGACGCGATCGCCTACGTGCACGTCGCCGGCGGCGTCGAACGGGACGGCATCTGGCACGACAGCCACGCGCACCCCGTCCCGCCGCAGGTGCTGGCGGTGCTGGACGCGCTGTGCGCGCGGACCGAGCCGCCGGGGGTGCTGCTCGAACGCGACGACGCGTTCCCGTCGCGGGAGGAGCTGGCCGCCGAACTGGCGGCGATCCGCGCGGTGGCGGAGGGGGTGCGCCGTGGCTGACACCACCGAGGCGGCCCGCCACCGGCTGGCCATCGCGCAGGCGGCGCTGCTGAGCGCGCTCACCGCCGGCGGCCCGGTGCCGGACGGCTTCGACCGGGCGCGGCTGCGGGTCCAGCGGGAGGCGCTGGCCGCGAAGCGGGCCGACGTCCTCGCCCGGGTGGCGCCCGAGCTGCCGCGCGCGCTGGGCGACGGGTACCGGACCGCGGCGCTCGCCTGGGCCCGCTCCCGTCCGCTGACTCGCGGGTACCGCGAGGACGCCGCCGGCCTGGCCCGGCACGCGCTGGCGGCGGGCGCGGTGGCCGACGGGCCGGCGCGGCGCGGCCTGGAGGAATGGTTGCGCGGCGGGCCCGGCGCCCGCACCCCGTGGATCGCGCGGACCCTGCGCACCGTACGGAAAGGGAGGTGACCGCCATGACCCCGATCGTCGTCCTGGTGGCCTGCGTGCTCGCGCTCTGCCTGGTCCGCCTGGGGGTGACCGCCGCCCGGGCCCGCCGCGACATCGCCCACGCCGCCGGCGGCACGGTCACCACCGTGTACGAGGCGGCGTTCCTCACCGGCGGCCCCGGCCGGGTGGCCGACACCGTGCTGTGCGCCATGCGCGACAGCGGGCGGATCAGCATCGAGAGCGGCGCCGTGCGCGTCCTCACCCCGGTGGCGCACGACGAGCTGGAGCGGGAGCTGCTGGCCCGCTGCGGAAGCTGGGAGGAGTCCCTGCGGGCGGTCCGCACCGGTCTGGCGACCGCCGGGCCGGTCCGGGAGATCGACGACCGGCTCGCGGCCCGGGGCCTGCGGTGGAGCCGGGCGCGCTACGCGGGCTGGCGGACCGGGCAGGGGTTCGCCCTCGCGCTGTCGCTGGTCCTGGCCCTGCTGTCCCTGTTCGCCGCGTCGGCGGTGCTCCTGCTGGTGGCGGGGGCCGGTCTCGTCGCCGGGAGCGTCCTGGGGCCGGGCCGCGACGGGCTGACCGGCCCCGGCCGGGCCGCGCGGCGGAGCCTGCGGCGGGCGAACCCGTTCGCGCCGCAGGGATCGGCCGCGCTGGTCGCCGTGGCCGGTGCGCAGGCGCTGCCCGACTGGTACCTGCGCGCCCAGCTCACGACCGCCGCGCGCCCGCTGCGGGTGAGCGGCGGCACCTCGTCGAGCAGCAACTCGTCCGGTTTCGCCTGCGGGAGCGCGTCGAACTGCGGAGGGGGCAGTTCGAGCTGCGGCTCCAGCGGAGGCGGCGGCGGGGGCTGCGGTGCGAGCATGGGCGGTTCTCTCC
>NZ_JBPQTQ010000171.1:0-9975 GCF_051386415.1 Streptomyces sp. URMC 129 | reverse complement strand
CCGGGGTGGGGGTGGTCGTTCGTGGCCGGGCCGAGGCTGTCGACCAGGCGGAGGAGTTCCATCGGGAGGGGGAAGATCAGGGTCGAGTTCCGCTCGCTGGCGATCTCCGTCATCGTGGACAGGATCCGCAGGTGCATCGAGGCGGGGTGCTGTTCGAGGCGTTCGGCGGCGTCCGCCAGGGTTTCGGCGGCCTCGTACTCGCCCTTGGCGTGGATGACCTTGGCCCGCCGGTCGCGTTCGGCCTCGGCCTGGCGGGCCATCGCGCGGCGCATGGTCTCGGGCAGTTCGACGTCCTTGATCTCGACCAGGGTGACCTTGACGCCCCACGGGTTGGTGACGTCGTCGATGATCTGCTGGAGCCGCTGGTTGATCTCGTCCCGGTTGATCAGCAGCTCGTCCAGGTCCACCTGGCCGAGGATGCTGCGCAGCGTGGTCTGGGCGATCTGCGAGGTGCCCTTGATGTGGTTCTCGATGGCGACCACCGAGCGGTTGGGGTCGACCACGTTGAAGTACGTCACCGCGTTGACGCGGACCGTCACGTTGTCCTTGGTGATGACGTCCTGCGGCGGGATGTCCATGGTGACGGTCCGCAGGGAGACGCGGACCATGCGGTCCACGAGAGGGATGATGAAGAACAGGCCCGGTCCCCTGGCGCCGGTGATCCGGCCGAGGCGGAAGACCACGCCGCGCTCGTACTCGGGGACGACCTTGACGGCCGCCGGGGCGAACAGCAGCAGGACGCCCGCGACGACGGCGGCCGTGATGATCAGGGCTGTCATGGGGATTCCTCCTCGGTCACGCCCCCCGCGTTCTCGGCGTCCTCGACCAGGAGGTCCAGTCCCTCCTGGCCCACGACGCGGACCCGCCGCCCCTCCCTGACCGGGGCGTCCCGGCCGCGCACGGTCCACCAGGCGCCCTCCAGCAGCACCTGACCGGTGCCGCCCCGGGCGCGCCGTACCACGGCCTCGCGGCCGACGAGCGCCTCGCGGCCGGTGGTGGGCCGGGTGAGGAAGGCGCGCCGGGTGAGGCGGCCCGCGCGCAGCAGACCGGCGGCGACCGCCGCGAGGGCTGCGGCGACGAGCACGACGAGCGCGGCGATCGTGAGCGTGTCCACCACGCCGGCGACGGACGGCTCGATCGCCCACCATATGTATGGCTTTGCGCCCATGTGCCCATACTGCCGGAGTTCCCCGCTCACGGCGCCCCGGACCGGGACGCGGCGTCAGCGCGCGACCCGCTCGCCGGCCCGCCAGACGTCGCGGACCAGGGGGACGCCGGGGCGGTAGGCGAGGTGGACGTGGCTCGGCGCGTCGAGGAGGACCAGGTCGGCGCGGGCGCCCGGGGCCAGGCGGCCGACGTCGGTCCGGCGCAGGGCGCGGGCACCGCCCGCCGTCGCCGCGTGCACCGCCTCGTCGGGGGTGAGGCCCATCTCGCGGACCGCGACGGCGACGCAGAACGGCATGGAGGTGGTGAACGACGACCCCGGGTTGCAGTCGGTGGACAGGGCCACCGGAACGCCCGCGTCGACCAGGCGGCGGGCGTCCGGGTAGGGCGCGCGGGTGGAGAACTCGGCGCCGGGCAGCAGGGTCGCCACGGTGGTGCCGGCGGCGGCCAGGGCGTCGATGTCGGCGTCGGTGAGGTGGGTGCAGTGGTCGGCGGAGGCGGCGCCCAGTTCGACGGCGAGCCGCACCCCCGGGCCGTGGGAGAGCTGGTTGGCGTGGACGCGGGGCGTCAGGCCGCGCGCGGCACCGGCCGTCAGGACCGCCCGCGCCTGGTCCTCGTCGAAGGCGCCGCGCTCCACGAAGACGTCGATCCACCGCGCGTGCGGCGCGCAGGCGTCCAGCATCGGCCCGGTGACGAGCGCGACGTATCCGGCCGGGTCACCGGCGTACTCGGGGGCGACGACGTGGGCGCCGAGGAACGTGGTCTCGTCGGTGTGGGCGGCGGCCACGCGCAGGGCGCGGGCCTCGTCCCGGACGGTGAGGCCGTAGCCGGACTTGGTCTCGATGGTGGTGGTCCCCTGGAGCAGCGCCTCGCGCACCAGGCGCGCGGCCGTCGCCGCGAGTTCGGCGTCGGAGGCGGCGCGGGTGGCGGCGACGGTGGTGCGGATGCCGCCGGCCCGGTAGGGGCGGCCGGACATGCGGGCGGTGAACTCCTCGGTCCGGTCGCCCGCGAAGACCAGATGCGCGTGGGAGTCGACGAATCCGGGGATCACGGCCCGTCCGGCGGCGTCCACCCGGATGTCGGCGGCGGGCGCCGCGCGGGACGGCCCGACCCAGGCGACGCGGCCCGCGTCCAGGACGACGGCCGCGTCCGTGACGATCCCGAGCGGACCGCCGGTGCCGAGGGCCGGGTCGTTGGTGACGAGCGAGCCGATGTCCGTGACGACGGTCGCGCCGGTGCTCAGCGGCATGCGAGGCCCTCCAGCACATCGGCGAGGGCGGTGACCCCGGCCAGGCAGTCGTCCTCGCGCGCCGACTCGGCGGGCGCGTGGGAGACACCCGTGGGGTTGCGCACGAACAGCAGGGCGGTGGGCACGGCCGCCGCCAGGACGCCCGCGTCGTGCCCGGCCCCGGTGGGCAGGACCGGGACCCCGCCGAGGAGCCCGGCGACCCGGTCGCGCAGGCCGCCGTCGAACTCGGTGACGGGGGTGAACGATTCGCGGGTGACGCGGACGTCCACGCCGTCGCGCGCCCCGCGTTCGGCGGCCATGCGCGCGATCTCCGCGACGACGGCGGCCAGTCCGGCCTCCTCGGGGGCGCGGGCGTCGAGCCAGCCCCGCACCAGGGACGCGATGGCGTTGACGCCGTTGGGCTCGACGGCGACCTTGCCGAAGGTGGCCAGCGCCCCGGCGACGCGGGCCCGTTTGCGGGCGGCGAGCACGGTGTGGGCGTAGGTGAGCATCGGGTCGCGGCGGTCCTCGACGCGGGTGGTCCCGGCGTGGTTGGCCTCGCCGTGGAAGTCGAACCGCCAGCGGCCGTGCGGCCAGATGGCGGAGGCGACGCCGACCGGATCGCCGGTCACGTCGAGGTGGCGGCCCTGCTCGATGTGGAGTTCGACGAACGTCCCGATGCGGGCCAGGCGTCCGGGATCGGGGCCGAGCGACTCCGGGTCGTTCCCGGCGCGTTCCATGGCCCGGGCCAGGGAGACCCCGTCGGCGTCCCGCAGTTCCCTGGCGCGCTCGGGGGCGAGCTGCCCGGTGGTCAGCCGCGATCCGGCGCAGGCCACGCCGAAGCGGGCGCCCTCCTCGTCGGCGAAGGCGGCGACGGCCAGCGGCCTGGTGGGCGTCGCGGAGCGCGCGCGCAGCTCGTCCAGCGCGGCGAACGCGGAGACGACGCCGAGGGGACCGTCGAACGCGCCGCCGCCGGGCACCGAGTCGAGGTGCGAGCCGGTGACCACGGCGTCCCCGGCGGCCGGATCGCCCAGCCAGGCCCACTGGTTGCCGTTGCGGTCCACCTCGTACGCCAGCCCGCGCGCCCGGGCCGCCTCGCGGAACCAGGCGCGGCAGTCGGCGTCCGCGCCGGTCCAGGCGAACCGCCGGTACCCGCCGGAGGCGGTGTCGCGGCCGACGGGCAGCAGGTCGCGCCACAGCTCCAGGAAGGTGCCCGCGCCGCCCGCCGTCACGGCGTCTCCCGCATCGGGACCCGGACGCCGCGCTCGGCGGCGACGGCCCCGGCCGCCTCGTAGCCGGCGTCCACGTGCCGGATGACGCCCGTGCCGGGGTCGTTGGTCAGCACGCGGCGGATCTTCTCGGCGGCGAGCGGGGTGCCGTCCGCGACCGTGACCTGCCCGGCGTGGACCGACCGGCCGATGCCGACGCCGCCGCCGTGGTGGATGGAGACCCAGGTGGCGCCGGAGGCCACGTTGACCATGGCGTTCAGCAGCGGCCAGTCCGCGATGGCGTCGGAGCCGTCCCGCATGCCCTCGGTCTCCCGGTAGGGGGAGGCGACCGAGCCGCAGTCCAGGTGGTCGCGGCCGATGACGACCGGGGCTCTGAGCGTGCCGTCGGCGACCATCGCGTTGAACCGCTCCCCCGCCCGGTCGCGCTCGCCCAGGCCGAGCCAGCAGATGCGGGCGGGCAGGCCCTGGAAGCGGACGCGTTCCCCGGCCAGGCGGATCCACCGGGCCAGCGGCTCGTTGTCCGGGAACAGGTCCAGGACCGCCCGGTCGGTGGCGGCGATGTCGGCCGGGTCGCCGGACAGCGCGGCCCACCGGAAGGGGCCCCTGCCCTCGCAGAACAGCGGCCTGATGTACGCCGGGACGAAGCCGGGGAACGCGAACGCCCGCTCGTAGCCCGCGAGCCGGGCCTCGCCGCGGATCGAGTTGCCGTAGTCGAAGACCTCCGCGCCCGCGTCCTGGAACCCGACCATCGCCGCCACGTGCCGGGCCATCGACTCCCGGGCCCGCGCGGTGAAGTCGGCGGGCTGCTCGCGGGCGTAGGCGGCCATGTCGGCGAAGTCGACGCCCAGCGGCAGGTAGGACAGCGGGTCGTGGGCGGAGGTCTGGTCGGTGACGATGTCGACGGGCGCGCCCATGGCCAGCAGGCGGGGCACGATGTCGGCGGCGTTGCCCAGCACGCCGATGGACAGCGGCCGGCGGGCGTCGCGCGCCTCGCCGGCCAGCCGCAGCGCCTCCGCCAGCGAACCGGCCCGGGTGTCCAGGTAGCGGTGGGCGACGCGGCGTTCGATGGCGCGCGGGTCGCAGTCCACGCAGAGCGCCACGCCGCCGTTCATCGTCACGGCCAGCGGCTGCGCCCCGCCCATCCCGCCCAGCCCGGCGGTCAGCGTGACGGTCCCGGCCAGTGAGCCGCCGAACCGCTTGGCGGCGACGGCGGCGAACGTCTCGTAGGTGCCCTGGAGGATGCCCTGGGTGCCGATGTAGATCCACGAACCGGCCGTCATCTGCCCGTACATGGTCAGGCCCAGCGCCTCCAGCCGCCGGAACTCCTCCCAGGTGGCCCAGTCCCCCACCAGGTTGGAGTTGGCGATCAGCACCCTCGGCGCCCACTCGTGGGTGGTCATCACCCCCACCGGCCGCCCGGACTGCACGAGCATCGTCTCGTCCGCCCCCAGCCCGCGCAGCGTGCGCACCATGGCGTCGAACGACGCCCAGTCGCGCGCCGCCTTCCCGGTGCCGCCGTAGACGACCAGGTCGTCCGGGTGCTCGGCCACCTCCGGGTCGAGGTTGTTCTGCAGCATCCGCAGCGCCGCCTCCTGCGGCCAGCCGCGGGCCGTGAGGCCGGGGCCGCGCGGGGCGCGGACAGGGCGTGCACCGTCCATGGGATTCCTTTCGTGCGGGAGGTCCGGCTCGTGCGGGGGGCTCAGCGGAGCGGGCCGGTGACCGACTCGGCCGCGGCGAGGGCCTCGCCGGAGGCCGTGTACGCCACGGCGGCCTCGATCTCGGGCGCGAGGTACCGGTCGGGGCCCGGCCCCGGGACCCGCTTGCGCAGTCCGTCGCGGACGGCCGCGGTGGCCGGGGCCGCCGCCAGGGGCGCGCGCAGGTCGAGGCCCCGGGCGGCGGTGAGGAGTTCGACGGCGATCACCCGTTCGAGGCCGTCGACGGCGCGGCGCAGCTTGCGCGCGGCCGACCAGCCCAGGGAGACGTGGTCCTCCTGCATGGCGCTGGAGGGGAGGGAGTCGACGGAGGCCGGGACGGCCAGCCGCTTCAGCTCGGAGACGATGGCGGCCTGGGTGTACTGGGCGATCATGTGGCCGGAGTCCACACCGGGGTCGTCGGCGAGGAAGGCGCTCAGGCCGTGGTTGCGCGCCACGTCGAGGAACCGGTCGGTGCGCCGCTCGGAGACGGAGGCGACGTCGGCGGCGGAGATGGCGAGGAAGTCCAGGACGGCGGCGACGGGCGCGCCGTGGAAGTTGCCGTTGCTCTCCACCCGGCCGTCCGGGGTGACCACGGGGTTGTCGATGGCGGCGGCGAGTTCGCGGGAGGCCACCAGCTCGGCGTGGCCCAGGGTGTCCCGGGCGGCGCCGTGCACCTGGGGCGCGCAGCGCAGCGAGTAGGCGTCCTGGACACGGGTGCACTCCGGGCCGCGGTGGCTGGCCATGATGCCCGAACCGGCCAGCAGGGCACGGAGGTTGGCCGCGCTGTCGGCCTGCCCCGGATGCGGCCGGAGGGCCTGGAGGTCGGCGGCGAACACGGCGTCGGTGCCGAGCAGCGCCTCGACGCTCAGCGCCGCGGCGATGTCGGCGGTGCGCAGCAGCAGCCGCAGGTCGTGGCAGGCGAGCACCAGCATGCCGAGCATGCCGTCGGTGCCGTTGATGAGGGCCAGGCCCTCCTTCTCGCGGAGGGTGACCGGCTCGATCCCGGCCTCGGCCAGGGCCCGCGCGGCGGGGCGGAGCGCCCCGCCGGCGTCGCGGACCTCGCCCTCGCCGATGAGCGCGAGGGCGCAGTGCGCGAGCGGCGCGAGGTCGCCGGAGCAGCCCAGCGAGCCGTATTCGCGCACCACGGGCGTGATGCCCGCGTTGAGCAGCGCCGCGTAGGCGCGGGCGGTGACCGGCCGGACGCCGGTGCGGCCGGTGGCCAGGGTGGACAGGCGCAGCAGCATGAGGGCGCGGACGACCTCGCGCTCGACCTCGGGTCCCGAGCCGGCGGCGTGGGAGCGGATGAGGCTCCGCTGGAGCCGGGTGCGCAGCGGGGCCGGGATGTACCGGGTGGCGAGGGCGCCGAATCCGGTGGAGACGCCGTAGTGGGGGCGGTTGTCGGCGGCGAGTTCCTCGATCACCGCGTGGCCGCGGGCGATCTCGTCCTCCGCCTCGGCGGAGAGGACGACGGGGGCTCCGTGCCGGGCCACGGCGGCCACGGCGGCGGTGGACAGGGGGCCGGGTCCGACGACGACGGGGTTCATGTCTCCATGAAGCCCCGGTCCGGGGGCGGGATCCAGCACCCGGGGGCGTTTTCCGTCCGGGATCCCGGACAGGTGCCTTGTTACGCTCGCCGCGTGTCGACCGTTCCGGCCGCGGCGCAGGTCCTGGCCGTCCTCCGGTATCTCGCGCGGCAGGCCGCGCCCGTCCCGGCCGCCGCCGTCAGCCGCGACGTGGGGCTGCCCCGTTCGACGACGTACCACCTGCTGAACACGCTGATCGACGCGGGCTTCGTGGTGCACCTGCCCGAGGAGCACCGGTACGGCCTGGGCGTCAGCGCCTTCGAGCTGGGTTCCGGCTACACCCGGCAGGCGCCGTTCGAACGGCTGGCCCGCGCGCCCCTGGCGGCGCTGGTGGACCGCACCGGCCACAACGCGCACCTGGCCGTGCCGCACGGGCGCGAGGTGCTGTACGTCATCGAGGAACGGGCCCCGGGCCGCCCGCCGCTGGTGACGGAGGCCGGGGTCCGGCTGCCCGCGCACCTGACGGCCAGCGGGCGCGCGATGCTGGCGCTGCTGCCGCGGGAGCAGGTGCGGGCGCTGTTCCCGGACGCGTCGGCCTTCGTGCGGCGGACGGAGGCGGGCCCGCGGTCGCCGACGGCGCTGCGCGACGTCCTGGCCGGGGTGCGGCGGCGCGGCTGGGCGGTGGAGAACGGCGAGGTGACCGCGGGGTTCTCGTCGGTCGCGGCGGCGGTGACGGACCACACCGGGCGGCCGGTCGCGGGCGTGGCCGTGACCTTCGCGGACGCCGACGCGGACCCGGCGGAACGGGTGCGGATCGCGCGCCGGGTGCTGGCCACCGCCCGTGAGCTGACGCGCCGGGCGGGCGGCCGTCCGGCCGGGGTCAGCGGGGCGCCGGGCCGACCAGGTCGCCCAGCACGTCCTCCATCGTGACGAAGCCGAGCAGCGTGCCCTTGTCACTGGTGACGGCGGCCAGGTGGGTGCTCGCGGCCCGCATGGCGGTGAGGGCGTCGTCGAGCGGGGTCTCCGGCCGGATGCGGATGACCGGGTGGAGGGCGTCGCGGGGGAACGGCCGGTCGCGGGCCGGCGCGCCGAGGGCGTCCTTCACATGCAGGAAGCCGAGCACGGTCGTGCCGGGGCCGGTGACGGGGAAGCGGGAGTAGCCGGAGGAGGCGGAAACCCGCTCCAGCTGCCGGGGCGTGACGCGGTGGTCGACCATGGTCATCCGGCCGACGGGGACGACGATCTCGGCGGCGGTCCGGGTGCCGAGCGCCAGGGCGTCCCGCAGCCGCTCGCTCTCGGCGGCCTCCAGGAGCCCGGCGTCGCTGGAGTCCTTGACGATGCGGGCGAGTTCGTCGTCGGTGAAGACGGAGGCGACCTCGTCCCTGGGTTCCACGCGCAGCAGCCGCAGCAGGACGTTGGCGAAGGCGTTGATGCCGAAGACGACCGGCCGCAGCGCGCGGGTGACCGCCACCAGCGCCGGGCCGAGGGCGAGGGCGGTGCGCTCGGGGGCGGCCAGCGCGATGTTCTTGGGCACCATCTCCCCGATGAGCATGTGGAGATAGGTGGCCAGGGACAGCGCGAGGGCGAAGGCGATCGGGTGGATCAGCGCGCCCGGGACGCCCGCGGCGTCGAAGCCGGGCTCCAGCAGGTGGGCCACGGCGGGCTCGGCGACGGCGCCGAGCACCAGCGAGGAGACGGTGATGCCCAGCTGGGCGGTGGCCAGCATGGGCGAGAGGTGGCGCAGCGCCCACAGCACGGTGCGGGCGCGCCGTTCGCCGGCGTCGGCGCGCGGCTCGATCTGGTCGCGGCGCACGGCGATGAGGGCGAACTCGGCGCCGACGAAGAAGGCGTTGGTGAGCAGGGTCAGCGCCCCGAGGGCGAGCTGGAAGGCCGTCATGGTCGGTCCCGGTGGTGGGGGCGGTCGGAGGGGTCGGGGGCGGGCGAGCCGGGCGCGGTGATCCGGACGCGTTCCGCGCGGTGGCGGGCGGTGGCCAGGACGGTCAGCCGCCAGCCCGCCACGCCGACGGTGTCGCCGGCCGCGGGTATCCGGGCGAGCGCGGTGGCCAGCAGCCCGGCGACCGTCTCGTACGGTCCGTCGGGCGCGGCCAGCCCGAGGGCGGCGAGCCGGTCGACGCGGACGCCGCCGTCGGCCTCCCAGGTGCCGGGCCCGGCCGGGGCCAGGTCGGGCGCGGCGGCGGGGTCGTGCTCGTCGCGGACCTCGCCGACGACCTCCTCGACGATGTCCTCCAGGGTCACCACCCCGGCGGTGCCGCCGTACTCGTCGACCACCACGGCCAGCGCCCCGCCGCCGCGCAGCCGTTCCAGCAACCGGTCCACCGGCACGGTGCCGGGCACGAGCAGCGGCTCGGTCATCACCTCGGAGACGGGGGTGACGGTCCGCGTCCGGTGGCTGAGGGCGAGGACGTCCTTGATGTGGACGACGCCCACCACGTCGTCCAGGCCGTCGCGGTGGACGGGGAACCGGGACAGCCCGGTGGCCAGCGTCAGGTTGGCCGCGTCGGCGGCCGTGGCGTCGGCCGCCAGCGCGTGCACGTCCACCCGCGGCGTCATCACGCTCTGCGCGGTCAGCTCCCCCAGGTGCAGGGTGCGCACGAACAGCTCCGCGGAGTCCGGCGGCAGCACGCCCTCGGCCGCCGAGCGGCGGGCCAGCGCGACCAGTTCCTGCGGGGTGCGGGCGGACGCCAGCTCCTCGGCCGGCTCCAGGCCCAGCCGCCGGACCAATCGGTTGGCGGTGTCGTTGAGGTGGCGGATGAACGGGGCGAACGCGGCGGTGAAGCCGCGCTGCGGGCCGGCGACGACGCGGGCGACGGCCAGGGGGCGGGAGATCGCCCAGTTCTTCGGGACCAGCTCCCCGACCACCATCAGCAGCACCGTGGAGAGCGCCACACCGAGGGCGACGGCCACGGAGGACGCCGCGCCGCCGGGGAGCCCGGCCGCCCGGAGCGGTCCGCGCAGCAGCCCGGCCAGCGACGGCTCGGCGAGCATGCCGATCACCAGGGAGGTGACCGTGATGCCCAACTGTGCGCCGGAGAGCTGGAACGTCAGCGCGCGCACGCCCGCCAGCGCCCCCGCGGCGCTTCTGTCGCCCGCGGACGCGGCCCGTTCCAGCTCGCCGC
>NZ_JBPQTQ010000170.1:0-10026 GCF_051386415.1 Streptomyces sp. URMC 129 | reverse complement strand
GCCACCTCCGCAAACACCTCATCCCCAACCCGCCACACCACCCGCAACCCACGAAACACCGGCCCATACACCAACCCCAGCCCCGCGAACCGCTCGTACTGCCCCTCCACCTCGACCAGTTCGGCACCGGCAGGAGGCCAGGAGGAGTGGGTGCTGTTCGGGCTCGGTGTACCGGCCGTCACGGTTCCGGTGGCATGCCGGGTCCACGGCTCGTCGGTGTCGGCGCCCTCGGGGCGGGAGCTGATGTGGACCGAGCGCCGGCCTGAAGCGTCGGAGCCGCCCACGGCGACCTGAACGTGGCGCGCTCGTTCCTCCGTCAGCACCAGAGGGGCCTGCATGGTCAGTTCATCGATCTGTCCGCAGCCGACCTCTTGGCCCGCGCGCAGGGCGAGTTCGATCAGTGCGGTGCCGGGCGCGAGGATCGTCCCGTGGACGACGTGGTCCGCCAGCCAGGGCTGGTCGGCCGGGGACAACCGGCCGGTCAGAACCGCTCCTTCGCCTTCCGGCAGAACGACTGCGGCGCCGAGCAGCGGATGATCGGCCACGTCGAGCCCGGCACTGGCAAGGTCGCCTCGCACGCGCGGTGCCTCCAGCCAGAAGCGGCGGCGCTGGAAGGCGTAGGTCGGCAGATCGACATAACGAGCACCGCGTCCTGCGAGCACGCCGGCCCAGTCCACTTCCACGCCATGGACGTGCAGCTCGGCAACGGCCGACGTCAGCGCTGTGTCTTCCCTGCGGTCTTTCCTCAGGGCAGGCACCACGACGGCGGACTCGTCCACCAACTCCCGCGTCAGCGCGGCCAGCGTCCCACTCGGCCCCACCTCGACGAATGCGCTCACACCCTCCCCAGCGAGGCTTTCGACGGCATCGGCGAAGCGGACGGGTTCCCGCACTTGCCGCAGCCAGTACGACGGATCCGCCAACTCACCGGCAGACACCAGCCGGCCCGTCACCGTCGACACCAACGGGATGGACGGCACGCCGAACGACACCGACTCCAGCTCCGCACGGAACGCCGCCAGCATCGGTTCCATCAGCGGGGAGTGGAAGGCGTGGGAGACCGCGAGCCGCTTGGTCCTCCACCCGGCCGTCACCTCCGCGACCGCCTGCTCCTCACCCGACACCACCACCGAGGCCGGGCCGTTGACCGCGGCGATACTCACCCGATCCTCAAACCCGGCGAGCCGGGGCACGACATCGGCCTCCGACACCGGCACCGCCACCATCACCCCACCCGGCGGCAGCCCATCCATCAACCGCCCCCGCGCCGCGACAAGCCGCGCCGCGTCATCCAGCGAGAGCACGCCGGCCACATACGCGGCAGCGAACTCCCCCACCGAATGCCCACACACCACATCCGGCCGCACACCCCACGACTCCAACAACCGGAACAACGCCACCTCAACGGCAAACAACCCCGGCTGCACAGACACCGGAGCCTCACCCGAAGGCAGACCGAACCGGGCCCACACCTCATCAAACGCACCAGCGAACACCGGGAACGCGGCATACAACTCCCGCCCCATCCCCAACCGCTGACTCCCCTGCCCCGCAAACAAGAACCCCACCCGATGACCCGAGGCAGCTCCGCCGCGTACCAGACCGGCCGCCGACTCGCCGCGCACCAGGGCCCGCAGGCCGCCCAGCAGGCTGTCCGCGTTCACACCGACCACCGCCGCGCGATGCTCCAGGTGCGCACGCGAGGTCGCCAGGGTCCAGCCGATGTCCGTGAGGTCGGATTCCGGGTGATCGCCCGCGTAGGACAGCAGCCGCTCGGCTTGTTCGCGCAAACCGGCCGCGTCCCTGGCGGACAGGGTCCATGCCACGGCGGCCGTCGGCTCGGCGGAGCGCTCCGCGCCGTGCGGTGCGGCGGGCGGTGCCTCGATGACGACGTGGGCGTTGGTGCCGCTGACACCGAAGGAGGACACGCCCGCGCGGCGCGGGTGGCCGTTCTCCGGCCAGGCCACGGTCTCCGTCAACAGCCGTACCGCGCCCGCCGACCAGTCCACGTGCGGCGACGGCTCATCGACGTGCAGCGTGCGCGGCAGCAGCCCGTTCCGCATCGCCATCACCATCTTGATGACACCGCCCACGCCCGCAGCCGCCTGCGTGTGCCCGATATTCGACTTCAACGACCCCAACCACAACGGCCGGTCCCCGTTCCGCTCCTGCCCGTAGGTCGCCATCAACGCCTGGGCCTCGATGGGGTCGCCCAGGGTCGTGCCCGTGCCGTGCGCCTCGACCGCGTCCACATCCGCCGCCGACAGACCGGCACTTGCCAGCGCCTGCCGGATAACGCGCTGCTGCGAAGGCCCGTTCGGAGCCGTCAGACCGTTCGACGCACCGTCCTGATTCACCGCCGACCCACGCACCACGGCCAGCACCGGATGACCGTTGCGCACCGCATCCGACAGCCGCTCCACCAGCAACACGCCCACGCCCTCCGACCACGCCGTCCCATCCGCAGCGGCCGAGAACGCCTTGCACCGACCGTCCGCCGCCAGACCCCGCTGACGGCTGAACTCCACGAAGGTGTTGGGGGTCGCCATGACTGTCACCCCTCCGGCGAGGGCCATGGTGCATTCGCCCTGCCGCAGCGCCTGCGCCGCCAGATGCAACGCCACCAACGACGACGAACACGCCGTGTCCACCGTCACCGCCGGACCCTCCAGCCCGAACGTGTACGCCACCCGGCCCGAGGCGATGCTGCCCGCGCTTCCGTTGCCGAGGTAGCCCTCGAACCCGTCCGGGACGACGGGGAGTCGGGAGCCGTAGTCGTGGTACATCACCCCGGCGAAGACGCCGGTGCGGGAGCCCTTGACCGACTTCGGGTCAATACCGGCGCGTTCGAACGCCTCCCATGACACCTCCAGCAGCAGCCGCTGCTGCGGGTCCATCGCCAGCGCCTCCCGCGGCGAGATGCCGAAGAAGTCGGCGTCGAAGTCGCCCGCGTGGTGCAGGAATCCGCCCTCGCGGGCGTAGGTGGTGCCGTGGTGGTCAGGGTCCGGGTGGTACAGCGCCTCGACGTTCCAGCCTCGGTCGGTCGGGAAGCCGGAGATGGCGTCGCCGCCTCCGGCCACGAGCCGCCACAGGTCCTCCGGGGTGGTGACGCCGCCGGGGTAGCGGCAGCTCATGCCGACGATCGCGATGGGCTCGTCTCCGGCGGCCCCGGTGGTGACGGGAGCCGCAGGTCGCCCTGCCGGGGCGCGGGCGCCCGTCAGGTCCGCGTCCGCGCCGAGGAGTTCGGTGCGCAGGTGCCGTGCGAGTGCCTGCGGTGTGGGGTGGTCGAACACGAGGGTGGCGGGGAGGCGGATGCCGGTGGCCGCGTTGATGAGGTTCCGCAGCTCGATCGCGGTGAGGGAGTCGAAGCCGAGTTCCTTGAAGGCGCGGTCGGATGCGATGCCCGCGTCCGAGGCGTGGCCGAGAACGGTGGCGACCTGGTCGCGGACGAGGTCCAACAGGAGGCGCGCCTGGTCGGGTTCGTCGAGGGCGGCGAGGGTCCGGGCCAGGTCCGCCGAGGCCGGACGGGCCGTTCCGGCCGTTCCGGCGGTGGCGGTGCCGCTGCCCGAACCGGCGCGCCGCGCCGGGGGCGTGACCAGGGCCCGGAGCAGCGGCGGGACGGAGCCCGCCGCCGTGGCGGGTTGAGTGGCGGCGGCCAGGCCGGGCAGATCCAGCCGGGTCGTGCAGAGCACCGCGTCCGGGGCGCCGCAGGCCGCGTCGAAGAGAGCGAGAGCCTCTTCGGAGGCCATGGCGATGAGGCCGAGGCGCTTGGCGCGGGCCCGGTCAGCGGTGGCGAGTTTGCTGGTCATGCCGCTGTCCTGGGCCCACAGGCCCCAGGCCATGGATACGGCGGGGAGTCCCCGGGCGCGGCGGTGGCGGGCAAGCGCGTCGAGACAGGTGTTGGCCGCCGCGTAGTTGGCCTGTCCGGGGCCGCCGAGGGTGCCGGACATGGAGGAGAAGAGGACGAAGGCGTTGAGGTCGAGGTGCCGCGTCAGTTCGTGCAGGTGCCGGGCGGCGTCGGCCTTGGGGCGGAGCACGTGGTCCACCTGCTCGGGGGTCATGGAGGTGACCGGGCTGTCCTCGATGACGCCGGCGAGGTGCACGACGGCCTTGAGCGGGTGGTGGGGCGGGATGTCCGCGAGGAGCCCGGCGAGGGCGTCGCGGTCGGCCGTGTCGCAGGCGGTGATGGTGATCTCGGCGCCGTGGGCGGTGAGTTCCTCGCGCAGCGCGTCGGCGCCCTCGGCATCGGGGCCGCGTCGGCTGACGAGCAGCAGGCGCCGCGCGCCGTGTTCGGTCACCAGGTGCCGCGCCACGAGGGCACCGAGGACCCCGGTGCCGCCGGTGATGAGGACGGTGCCGTCGGGGTCGGCGGCGAACGGGGAGGTGGTGGTCGGCGGCATGGTCAGCACGAGTTTGCCGATGTGCCGGGCCTGGCCGAGGTCGCGGAACGCCTGGCGTGCGTGCCGGATGTCCCGGCAGGTGAGGGGCAGCGGCTGGAGGTGGCCCGCCTCGAAGAGGGCGACGATGGCGCGCAGCATCTCGGCCACGCGGGCGGGTTCGGCTTCGAAGGGGACGAACGGGCGGTAGTGGACGCCGGGGTGGGCGGCGAGGGCGGCGATCTCCGCGGGGTCGCGGAGGTCGGTCTTGCCGAGTTCGAGGAAGCGTCCGCCTTCGGTGAGGAGCCGTGCGGAGGCGTCGATGAAGTCGCCGGTCAGGGAGTTGAGTACGACGTCGATGCCGCGGTCGCCGGTGGCGGCGCGGATGCGGTCCTCGAAGTCGAGCGAGCGTGAGGACGCCAGTCGTGTCTCGTCCAGGCCGAGTCCGGCCAGGGCGGGCCACTTCCACGGGCTGGCCGTGCCGAAGACCTCGGCGCCGAGGTGGTGGGCGAGTTGGACTGCGGCCATGCCGACGCCACCGGCGGCGGCGTGGACGAGGACGCGTTCCCCTTCCCGCACCCCGGCGAGGTCCACGAGCGCGTAGTAGGCGGTGAGGAACGCGGCGGGGACGGCCGCTGCCTCCGCGAAGGTCCACCCGTCGGGCATCCGTGTGACGAGCCGGTGGTCCGCGACGGCGTACGGGCCGAATGCCTCGGTGATCATTCCGAACACGCGGTCGCCCGGCTGGAGTCCGGTGACGCCGGGGCCGGTCTCCAGGACGATGCCGGAGCCTTCGTAGCCGAGGGGCGCTGGCTCGGAAAACATGCCCGTGGCGATGAGCGCGTCGCGGAAGTTGACGCCCGCGGCGCGGATCGCGACGCGGATCTGCCCGTCACCGAGGGGGCGTTCGGCGGGGTCGGCCGGGCTCGCGGTGAGGGCGAGGGCGTCGAGGGTGCCGGGGGCGGTGGATGTCAGTCGCCAGCCACGGGCGCCGGGTTCGGGGGTGAGGGCGTCGTCGGGCCGGGTCCGCGTGAGGCGCGGCACGCGCGCGGTGCCGCGCCGCAGCGCGAACTGCGGCTCGTGGCCTGCCAGTACGCCGGGCAGCGCGGTCCACGAGTCGGGGTGGCCGTCCCAGTCGGCGAGGACGAGGCGTCCCGGATGTTCGGACTGGGCCGACCGGATCAGGCCCCATACGGCCGCCTGCGCGAGGTCGGGGGCGCGGTACGGCGTTCCGGCGTCGCCGCCGACGGTGACGGCATCGCGGGTCAGGACGACCAGCCGCGCGTCCGCGAACCGCTCGTCCGCCAGCCAGTCCTGCACCAGGGCCAGTGCGTTCCGCGCGCTCGCGTGGACGTCGTCGCCCGGGACGGCGGCAACAACGGCGTGCGGGGCGGGTGTTCCGGCGTCGAGGGCGCGGCCGAGGGCGGCCAGGTCGGCGTGGTGGGTGGCCTGGGCGGCGGCCCCGGAGGGCACGGCGTGCGCGGGGTCCGTGGGGTCCGTGGGGTGGGTGACGTTCGCGAGGTGGGCGATGGTGTGCGCCGGGTCGGGGTGACCAACGGTGGCGGGCAGCCAGTCGAGCCGGAAGAGCGAGTCGTGCGCCGCGCGGCGGGTGGTGGCGGCGAGGGTTTCCCGCAGGCGGTCGGCGGTGAAGCGGCGCAGGGCGACGGTGCCGACGGTGGCCACGGGCAGGCCGTGGTCGTCGGCCACGTACGCGGAGACGGCGTCGGGACCGGCCGGGGCGATCCTGATCCGCACGGCCCGCGCGCCGGTCGCGTGCAGGGTGACGTGCTGCCACGAGAAGGGCAGCAGGCAGTCGCCGGTTGCGGTGCCGGAGAGCAGGCCGAGCCAGGAGCAGTGCATCACGCCGTCGAGGAGCGCGGGGTGGAGTCCGTACGCGGCGCCGTCCGTCTCGTCGGGCAGCGTGGCTTCGGCGTACAGGGTGTCGCCGTCGCGCCATACGGCGTGCAGGCCGCGGAAGTTCGGGCCGTAGCCGAAGCCGAGCGCTTCGAGCCGGTCGTAGAGCACGCCGTGGAGGTCGTCGGCGTGGATCCGGGCCGCGCCGGGCGGCGGCCAGGTGGTCAGGTCGAACGGCTGGCCCGCCGTGGGGGGTTGCTGGGGGGCGAGCCGGCCGGTGGCGTGGCAGGTCCAGTCGGCGGACGGGTCGTCGTCGGCGCGGGAGGAGAT
Organism: Streptomyces sp. URMC 129; assembly: GCF_051386415.1. Lineage (NCBI taxonomy): Bacteria > Bacillati > Actinomycetota > Actinomycetes > Kitasatosporales > Streptomycetaceae > Streptomyces > Streptomyces sp. URMC 129. The sequence continues at coordinate 3,466 of NZ_JBPQTQ010000170.1, read as the reverse complement.
GTCGATGGTGCGGCGGCCTTGTTCGTCGGCGGCGCCGAGGGTGATGCGGAGGGCCGCGCCGCCTCGGTCGGGCAGGACGAGCGGGGCTGCGAGGGCGAGTTCTTCGAGCTGTGCGCAGCCGGTCTCCCGGCCCGCGCGCAGGGCGAGTTCGACGAATGCCGTGCCGGGGAGGAGCACGGCGTCGAAGACGGCGTGTTCGGAGAGCCAGGCGTGCGCGGCCCGGGAGAGGCGGCCGGTGATGAGGTGACCGCCGTCCGGCAGGCCGACTCCGGCCGTGAGCAGTGGGTGCGGGACGGGGCTGAGGCCGATGCCCGCCGCGTCGGCGGAGGTGGGCAGCGGCAGCCAGTAGTGCTCGCGTTGGAAGGCGTAGGTGGGGAGTTCGAGCCGGTGGGCGTCGTGGCCGGCGAAGAAGCGGTCCCAGTCGACGGGGGCACCGTGTGTGTGGCAGGCGGCGAGTGCGGTGGTGAGGGCGAGCGGTTCGGGGCGGTCGGGTCGCAGGGCGGGGAGGGCGGTGGCGGTGCCGTCGAGCAGGTCCCGGGCTGAGGCGGTCAGGGCACCCCCGGGGCCGATCTCCAGGCAGGTGGTGACGTCCTGGCCGGCGAGCGCGGTGATGGCGTCCGCGAAACGGACCGGTTCGCGGATCTGGCGCACCCAGTAGTCGGGGGTGGCCAGTTCGTCGTCCGCGACGGGTCGGCCGGTCAGGGTCGAGACCAGGGGCAGGACGGGTGTGCTGAAGATGACGTCCGCCAGTTCGGTGCGGAACGCGGCGAGCATCGGTTCCATCAGCGGGGAGTGGAACGCGTGCGACACGGACAGCCGCTTGGTCCTCCACCCGGCCGTCACCTCCGCGACGGCCTGCTCCTCGCCCGACACCACGACGGAGGCGGGGCCGTTGACCGCGGCGATACTCACCCGGTCCTCGAACCCGGCGAGCCGGGGCAGGACATCGGCCTCCGCTGCCTGCACGGCCACCATCACCCCACCCGGCGGCAGGGCACCCATCAACCGCCCCCGCGCCGCGACAAGCCGCGCCGCGTCCTCCAACGGGAGCACCCCCGCCACATACGCGGCGGCGAACTCCCCCACCGAATGCCCGCACACCACATCCGGCCGCACACCCCACGACTCCAGCAACCGGAACAACGCCACCTCAACCGCGAACAACCCCGGCTGGGCAAAGGCCGTCTCATGGAGCGCCTCGGTTGTCAGGACGTCCCGCAGCGGCCGGGGCAGGTGGGCGTCCAGGTGCGCGCACACCTGGTCGAACGCGTCCGCGAACGCCGGGAATGCCGCGTACAATTCCCGGCCCATGCCCAGCCGCTGACTGCCCTGCCCGGAGAAGAGGAACGCGGTGCGGGCGTCGGGCAGGGCGGTTCCGCGGACCACGCGGGGCACGTTGGCGTGCTCGCCCCGGGCGAGGGCCCGGAGGCCGTCGGTCAGCTCGTCGCGGTCGGTGCCCACGACGGCCGCGCGGGTTTCGAGGGCGGCGCGGGTGGTGGCGAGGGAGAGCCCGATGTCGGCGGGGCGTGCGTCGGGGTGCTGGTCGAGGTGGGTGAGGAGCCGCTGCGCCTGGGCGCGCAGGGCGGTGGTGTCCTTGGCCGAGAGCGGCCACACCGCCGGAAGCGCTTCGGCGGCGGGCTGGTCGGAACGACCGTCCCCGGACGGACCGTTGTCGGGGCGGTTGTCGTCGTCGGGGGCCTGTTCCACGATGACGTGGGCATTGGTGCCGCTGACGCCGAAGGACGAGACGCCCGCGCGGCGCGGGTGGCCGTTGTCCGGCCAGGCGACGGCCTCGGTCAGCAGTTTCACCGCGCCCGCCGACCAGTCGACGTGCGGGGACGGCTCGTCCACGTGGAGGGTGCGCGGCAGTAGTCCGTTGCGCAGCGCCATCACCATCTTGATGACGCCGCCGACACCCGCCGCGGCCTGGGTGTGCCCGATGTTCGACTTCAACGCGCCCAGCCACAGCGGCCGTTCGGCGGGGCGGCCCTGGCCGTAGGTGGCGATCAGGGCGTCCGCCTCGATGGGGTCGCCCAGCGACGTGCCCGTGCCGTGCGCCTCGACCGCGTCCACGTCTCCGGTCGACAGACCGGCGGCGGCCAGGGCCTGCTGGATGACGCGTTGCTGGGAAGGCCCGTTGGGGGCCGTGAGACCGTTGGACGCGCCGTCCTGGTTGATCGCGGAGCCGGGGATCAGGGCCAGCACGCGGTGGCCGTTGCGGCGGGCGTCGGAGAGGCGTTCGAGCATCAGCATGCCGACGCCTTCGCCCCAGCCGGTGCCGTCGGCCGCCGCGGCGAACGCCTTGCAGCGGCCGTCGGCTGCCAGGCCGCGCTGGCGGCTGAAGCCGACGAAGGCGCGGGGGGTGGACATGACGGTGACGCCACCGGTCATGGCGAGTGCGCATTCGCCCTGCCGCAGCGCCTGGGCCGCGAGGTGGAGGGCGACCAGCGACGACGAGCACGCGGTGTCGACGGTCACGGCCGGGCCTTCGAGGCCGAACGTGTAGGCGAGGCGGCCGGAGACGACGCTCGCGGCGCGGCCGGTGAGGAGGTAGCCCTCGACCGCGTCGGGCACCTGGTGGAGCAGGCCGGACGCGTAATCCTGCGCGTAGTCCTGGCCGTTGGAGCCGATGAACACGCCGGTGCGGCTGCCGCGCAGCGTCGCCGGGTCGATGCCCGTCCGCTCGAACAGTTCCCAGCCCACCTCCAGCAGCAGCCGCTGCTGCGGGTCCATGGCCAGGGCCTCGCGGGGCGAGATGCCGAAGAACGCGGCGTCGAACTCACCGGCGTCGGGGAGGAAGCAGCCCTCGCGGACGTAGCTGGTGCCGGGGTGTTCGGGGTCGGGGTCGTAGAGGGAGTCCAGGTCCCAGCCGCGCCCGGCGGGGAAGGCGCCGAGGGCTTCGCGGCCTTCGGCGAGGAGTCGCCACAGGTCTTCGGGCGAGCGGATGTCGCCGGGGAAGCGGCAGCTCATGCCGACGATGGCGATCGGCTCGTCGCTGTACGGGCGTTGGCCGCCGTCGGTCGTCGCCGGGCCGGCGGACGCGGCCGGTTCGGCGGGCCGCTGGTCCTGGCCCGTGATCCGGGCGTGCAGGAAGGCGGCGAGGTCGGTGGGGGTGGGGTGGTCGAACACGACGGTCGTCGGGAGCCGGGTGCCGGTGGCGGCGGAGAGCCGGTTACGGAGTTCGACGGCGGTGAGCGAGTCGAATCCGGCTTCGCGGAACGCCTTTCCGGGCGGGACGGCTTCGGGTCCGGCGTGGCCGAGGACGGCGGCGGCCTCGGCGCGCACCACATCCACGACGGCGCGGGCGCGTTCGGCCACGGGGAGGGCGGCCAGCCGCTGGACGAACGGGGATGCGCCGTCCGCGTGCCCGGCACGGCCGTCGGCACCGGCGGAGGTGGTGGTGTCGCGGGCGGTCAGGTGGCGTTGGGCGTCGGGGAGTTGGCGGAGGAGGGCCGGGGCGAGGGTG
>NZ_JBPQTQ010000169.1:0-10038 GCF_051386415.1 Streptomyces sp. URMC 129 | reverse complement strand
AGCGGCTTGCCGGTGTTCCACGCCGGGCACTGCGACTGGCACCGCCCGCACTCGGTACAGGTGGAGAAGTCCAGCAGGCCCTTCCAGGAGAAGTGCTCCACCTGCGAGACACCGAAGACGTCGTCCTCACCGGGATCCTCGAAATCCACCGGCTTCCCACCGCTGGTCATCGGCAGCAACGCACCCAGCGACGTCGCACCATCCGCATTCCGCTTCAGCCAGATATTCGGAAACGCCAGGAACCGGTGCCACGCCACACCCATGTCGATGTTGAGGCTGACGGTGATCATCCAGATCATCGAGACACTGATCTTGATCATGGCGACCAGGTAGACCAGAGTCTCCAGCGTCCCGGTGCTCAGCCCGTCGAGAGCGGCGACCAGGGGGTAGGAGACGAAGTACGCCGCCTCGTAGTGCTCGACGTGGTGGAGCGCGCCCTCCAGACCCCGCAGCATCATGATCGCCAGGCCGACGGTGAGGATGATGTACTCGACGAAGTACGCCTGCCAGGCGGTGGAGCCGGCGAAGCGCGACTTGCGGCCCGGCCGGGACGGCAGGTTCGACAGGCGGATGCCGATCAGGGTGAGGATGCCCAGGATCGTCATCGCGCCGATGAACTCGACGAACATCTCCCACGGCAGCCAGCCGCCGAGCAGCGGCAGCGTCCAGTCGGGCTGGAAGAGCTGACCGAAGGCGTTGACGAGGGTGAGGATCAGGCTGAAGAAGCCCACGGCGACGAACCAGTGGGCGAAGCCGATGATCCCCCACCGGTTCATGCGCGTGTGTCCCAGGAACTCACGGAGCACGGTGATCGTCCGCTGGACATAAGCGTCGGTCCGCGTTCCGGCGGGGATCGACTGGCCGAGCCGGAGGAAGCGGTAGATCTGTGCGACGGCTCGGCTGAGCAGCGCGACACCGACCGCGCTGAACAGCAGCGAAACGATGATCGCGGCGAGTTGCATGGCGGCTCCTCGGGCCTGCGGAGCAGGCGTTACTGCTCGGTAACTTTCGTCGTCGGTCCCGAGACTACCCAGTTCTCGTGCCGAACTGCAGCCGGGGGAACGGTGATTTGCGTCGCTGAGGCTTGCCTTCCTCCGGAACCGGCGGGGGGTGCCGGGAGTCGTGACGGGCGTAACCGTTCCCCCATCGCACGGGACTGCTCTCCATGACCGCTTCCTTCAGCGACCCTCTGCTCGGCCTCGCCCGCCCCCATCTCGCCTGGGCCTGCGAACAGCTCGATCTCTTCGAGGCGTTGGTGCCCGTCGGCACGACCTCCTACGCGACCGACGGGCCCTCGGTGACCCGCTCCGGGGTCACCCTGCGCGCCCACATGATCGGCAGCTACGCCCTCGACGGGACCTGGCTGTGGGCCTGGGGCAACGAGCACTACCGGGACCGGCCCATCGGGGCCCGCTCGCGGGAGCTGAGGGAGATCGGCGAACGCGCCGGGGTTCCCGAGCTCACTGAGCCGATGCTCGACCTGAACCACTTCCCCGACCCGCGGCTCGCCGCCGACCACCTGCTGATCATGTGCATCGGCCTCCTCGACGCGCGGGGTGGCACGATCCACGCGTTCAGCGAGCGCGGGCGGATGTTCAACGTCGTGGACGACCCGGCGGTGCCGCGCGCCGAGCCCCGGCCCGAGGGGCTCGCGCGCGCCCTCCGCAACGGCGCGGCCCTGCTGCCCGGGCCCGCGCTGAAGCCGGTGCAGGGGTGGTTCCGGCGGCACGGCATCGAGCCACAGTACGGCCCCGGCCGCGTGGCGGGCACCCTGCCCCTCGGGGACCGGGTGGTGGTCACGCTCGACGGGGAGGAGGTGACCGGCATCGAGGTCACCGGGCCCGACGGGGGAGTGCCCCGGTCGGGCGCCCTGGAGACGCAGGAGCTGACCGGGCAACGGGCCGTGCCGGAGCGGCTGTTCCCGTCGCCGCTGCTGGCGGTGGCCGCCCGCGAGATGGCGTTCTCCGTCCGGCGCACCCGCGCGATGGTCGAATACGCCCAGGAGAACCTGGAGTTCGACGGCCGGCCACCCCGCTGGGACGAGGAGGCGGGTCTGCTGCGCTTCCCCGGCGGCGGGCTGGCGGCGCGCCGGCTCGGTGCCTACGACGCGGAGGAGGGCTGGTTCGCCTGGGCACCGGGCACGGACGACCTCCGCGACCGGCTGCGCGCGGAGGCGGGGGCCGAGGACGGCCTGCCCGAACTGGCCGGCGGACGGCTGGACCTGACCCGCTACGGCGCGCGCGAGGCCGTCGCGGTCACGCTGGCCCGCACCGCCGCGAGCGCCTCGGGACACACGTTCACCTCGCTCGGCGACGCGTTCTGGGCCGTCACGGACGAGCGCCTGCCGGCGGTCCCCGGCACCGATCCGGAGACCGCGGCGGAGGAGGTGCGGGCCGGCGCGAGCTGGCTGCGCGGCATCACGCCGGCGGAGGCCCGCGACGCGACGATGCGGGCCATGGCCACGTCCTACTTCGAGCGGCTGGGCCTCGATGTCTGGCACTACGGCGGGCCGGAGTTCCTCAGCGGCGTGCAGGGACTGTACGAAGTGCGGGTGTACTTCGCGCCGGACGGGACGATCACGGAGGTGTCGCCGGGGATGCTGACGACCCCCCGCTTGTGAGGCGGCGCGGCGCGGCCCCTGACCCCGCTCGTGGCGGGAGGCGCGTCGGCGCGCGTCACCCGCCTGCGGGGGCTGGGGGCCGTGGGCGGTGCAGCCGTGGGCGGGGGTCAGCCCCTGGCCCGCTCCGTGGCGCTACTCGCGTAGATCGTATGCAGGCGTCCGACGCCGAGGGCCGTGTCCTGAGCCTCCGAACTGCGCAGCTCCACGTCCCTGGCGAACTGAAGCCACTGCTCGGCGACCATCCGGGCGGCCCGCACGACGTCGGCGGCGCGGTGTGACGGCACGCCCTCGACGAGGTTCTGTCGCTGCTCAGGGCTCAGCAGGTGGTTGCCCAGGAGGTGGAGCAGGGCGCGGCCCATCTCGGTCATCCGCAGGGACGGGTCCCGGCGCATGCTCGACAGCACGCGTGCGGAGATGACCGGCGGGGCGGGCGGTTCGGGCCGGTCCTCGTCCTGGGGCTCGTGCGCCGGGCCCGGCAGGCGGGTCGGGACCTGGGGGCGCGTCCGGCAGGCTCCGTCGGCCCGCTCGGCCAGCCGCAGCTTGGGCGGTACGGGATCCTGGCCGAGACGCATGCGCTCCCGTACGTCGCGGGCGGTGGCGACGGCGACCCCGGCCCGGCTCGCGATCTCCCGCAGCGAGGCGTCGGGGGTCTCCTCGATGACACGGCTGGCGGCGATGCGCCCGGCGGCTCCGTTGACCGGGCGGCGCCGGCCGTCGCGGCCGGTCCTGAGGGTCAGTGGGGCCACGGTGCCGTCCGTGCGCGTGCGCAGCGAGGCCACCACGCCGGGGGAGAGGCAGGTGACCACGGCGATGCGCCGGTCCGACCAGTGCGGGTGGCTCTCGATGATCCGGCGGGCGGCGGCGACGCGGTCGTCGCGCGACAGCGGCATGCCGTGCTCGGAGTTGAGCTTCACGGCCAGAACGAAAACATCTTCCGAACTTCCGTCGATGAAACGGACCTCGATCTTCTCCTGACCGCGCAGTATCGCGGCGCGCAGGCGATGCATTCCATCGACGATGCGCATCGTCGGCCGGTGCACGACGATGGGTGGCAGGGGGCCCTCGGATTCGGCCAGGGTTCTCGTGTGTTCTTCGATTTCTCCTGTCAGGCGTGGGGAGTCGGCGGGCAACAGGGAGGTGATCGGCGTGAACTCTGTCCGGTAGGACGCAAGCTGGTCGTCGATTGCGAACCGCGACTCGTCACAGACCTGTGAATTGACCACGGGGCCCTTCCTCTGTAGCTGGTCAGTAGGCATTGTCGACATGGGAACCGTGTGTACTCAACGAACGAACCAGCACGCGTCGAAATAGGTCAACCTCGCTGCACCGGAACTTTTGGCCAACGACTCATGAATGGTCGAGGTCATGGCAAATGCGCACGTCAGCGGTGCTGGATCCTTGTGAAAAGCGTGCACGGCCTCCCAGCTCCCTGGGTTTTCGCGGTTATCCCAAGTTGTCCGGTGCGCGTGGGGTACGCCGGATTTCCGGCGCTGACGGCTACCCTTGCGCGTTGCACGATATCAGCCGCTCTCCGGCGCGGCCAGAGCCTCAACAGCGGTAGGCTGCGGGCTGTATGCCGCACCCGTCGGCAATTTTCCGGATCGCCTTTGCGGTGCTCCCGCGGATCGGCGCCCCCCTTTGCCTGGTGCTGCTGGGACTCCGGTGGCGCAGGGGAATCGCCGGGCGTGCGAATTCACCGTCACCGGGTGAAACGGACGGAAAGGATTCGGATATGACCAACCCCTTCGAAAGTGTGGACGCGGGCTATTTCGTGCTGGTCAACGCGGAAGGCCAGCACTCCCTGTGGCCGGCCCTCATCGAGGTGCCGGCCGGCTGGGATGTCGTCCACGGCGAGGCCGGGCGCCAGGAATGTGTCGAATTCATCGAGACGTCCTGGCGCGACATGCGCCCCGCCTCCCTGATCGCCGCCGGGCCCGGCCCGGCCTGATCCCGTCCGGCTCGCCGGCCGGGCCGCGGGGCGGGCCGCCCGTCAGCGGCCCGCGCCGCCGGGGCCGCCGCCGGGCCCGGTCCGGAAGCGGTTGATCGCGACCTCGTGGCGCGCCCGCAGCTCCGCGTCGCGCACGCCGAGCCCCTCGCGCGGGGCCAGGCACAGGACACCGACCTTGCCCTGGTGGCGGTTGTGGTGCACGTCGTGCACCGCCTGGCCGGTCTCCGCCAGGGGGCGGACCCCGGAGAGGGTGGGGTGGATCCGGCCCTTGGCGATCAGCCGGTTCGCCTCCCACGCCTCCCGGTAGTTCGCGAAGTGGGTGCCGACGATCCGCTTCAGGTGCATCCACAGGTAACGGTTGTCGTAGACGTGCTCGTAGCCGGACGTCGCCGCGCAGGTCACGACGGTGCCGCCGCGGCGCGCCACGTAGACGCTCGCCCCGAACGTCTCGCGGCCGGGGTGCTCGAAGACGATGTCGGGGTCCTCGCCGCCGGTCAGGTCCCGGATCCGCGCCCCGAACCGCCTCCACTCCCGCGGGTCCTGCGTCCGCTCGTCCTTCCAGAAGCGGTACCCCTCGGCCGCCCGGTCGATGACCAGCTCCGCGCCCATCCGGCGACAGGTCTCCGCCTTCTCCGGACTGGACACCACGCACACAGGTATCGCCCCGCCGTGCAGGGCCAGCTGGGTGGCGTACGAGCCGAGCCCGCCGGAGGCGCCCCAGATCAGCACGACATCGCCCTGCTTCATCGCCGCGCCGTTGGCGGAGACGAGCTGCCGGTACGCGGTGGAGTGCACCAGGCCGGAGGCAGCGGCCTCCTCCCACGTCAGATGGCCCGGCTTCGGCATCAGCTGGTTGGCCTTCACCAGCGCCAGCTCCGCGAGCCCGCCGAAGTTCGTCTCGAAGCCCCAGATCCGCTGCTCCGGGTCGAGCATCGTGTCCGCGTGCCCGTCCGGGTGGTTCAGCTCGACCGACAGGCAGTGCGCCACCACCTCGTCACCCGGCCGCCAGGACACCACGCCCTCGCCCGCCCGCAGCACGACGCCGGCCAGGTCCGAGCCGAGCACGTGGTAGGGCAGGTCGTGGCGCGCGGCCAGCGGTGACGTCCTGCCGTAGCGGGAGAGGAAGCCGAACGTCGGCAGCGGCTCGAAGATCGAGGACCAGACGGTGTTGTGATTGACGCCGCTGGCCATCACGGCGACCAGCACCTCGCCCGGCCCCGGCCGGGGGGTCGGCACCTCGTCCAGGTGCAGCGACCGGCGGGGGTCCTTCTCCCGGGCGGGCAGGCCGTCGAACATCGACACCTCGTCGGCGTGCAGCGTGACGCCCCGGTAGGACTCGGGCACCGGCAGGCTCCCGAGGGCGGCCCGCTCGCCCGCCAGGATCGCGTCGAGGATCTTCTCCATGTCATCGAGCCCTTTCGGAGGAGGGAGCGCGACGGGCCGGTCCGGTGCGCGAGGGGCCGCGTGGCGCGCGAACGCCGGGCGGCGGCACGGGATCACGCGGACGGTGGCACCGCGGCGGAACCGCCCGCGCGGTGGGCCCGGTCCGGCGCGCCCGGACGGCGTGCGGAAACGCCGACGGGGAAAGCATGACGCCGGCGCGCGCCAACGCGGGGGCGCGGCCCGGCGGTTCATCCTGGCACCCGGCGAACGGCACCGTCCAGCGCGGGACCAGGCCGCGCGGAGCACCCGCCGACGGCGTTCAACTGTCCGCGCCGAGCAGTTGAACACCCCCGCCCTCCCCTTCCGTTCGTGACTCTCGCGACGAACAGGAAAGCGGCGTTTACTGTTTCAACGTCCTGACGCGGTGACATATCCGGGCAGCTGTTTCCGGCTGTCCGCAAAAGGCTGGGCACATACTCCCGGAAGGGTCCAGAAATGATCAATTCCGTGGTGATCGTCGGCGGCGGAACCGCCGGCTGGATGACCGCTTCCTACCTGAAGGCCGCATTCGCGGACCGGATCCAGGTGACTCTGGTGGAATCCGAGCGCGTTTCCCGGATCGGCGTGGGAGAGGCGACATTCAGCACCGTCCGGCACTTCTTCGATTTCCTCGGGCTGGACGAGGCCGACTGGCTGCCCAAGTGCGCGGGCGGCTACAAGCTCGGCATCCGCTTCCAGGACTGGAGCCGGCCCGGCGAGCACTTCTACCACCCCTTCGAGCGGCTCCGCGTCGTGGACGGCTTCAGCCTTGCCGACTGGTGGCTCGAACTCGGGGACCGCGGCCGGCCGTTCGACCGGCAGTGCTTCATCACCACGAAGCTGTGCGACAACAAGCGCTCCCCGCGCATGCTCGACGGCTCCCTCTTCGCCGCCGACCTCGACGGCTCCCTCGGCCGGAGCACGCTGGAGGAGCAGCGCGCCCAGTTCCCGTACGCCTACCACTTCGACGCCGACGCGGTGGCCGCCTACCTCACGGACTACGGCGTCCGGCGCGGCGTGCGCCACGTCCTGGACGACGTGCTGGAGGTGGCCCGCGACCGGCGCGGCTGGATCAGCCACGTGCGCACCAAGGCCCACGGCGACCTGGCCGGCGACCTGTTCATCGACTGCACGGGCTTCCGCGGCCTGCTGATCAACGAGACCCTCGGCGCGGAGTTCGAGTCGTTCGCCGACGTCCTGCCCAACAACAAGGCCGTCGCGCTGCGGGTGCCGCGCGAGGACGCCACCGAGATGGACCCCTACACGAGTGCCACCGCCCTGAGCGCCGGGTGGATGTGGACCATCCCGCTGTTCCGCCGCAACGGCACCGGCTACGTCTACTCCGACCAGTACATCACCCCCGAGGCCGCCGAGCGCGAGCTGCGCGCCGCCGTCGGCCCCGGCGCCGCCGACGCCGTCGAGGCCAGCCACATCACCATGCGCGTCGGCCGCAACAGCCGGGCCTGGATCGGCAACTGCGTGGCCATCGGGCTGTCCTACGCATTCGTCGAGCCGCTGGAGTCGACCGGGATCTTCTTCATCCAGTACGCCATCGAGCAGTTGGTGAAGCACTTCCCCGACGAGACGTGGGACGAGCGGCTGCGCGCGGACTTCAACACCCGCCTGTTCCGCGTGGTCGAGGGCGTCAAGGAGTTCCTGGTGCTCCACTACAAGTCCGCGCAGCGCGAGGACACCCCGTACTGGAAGGAGGCCAAGCTCCGCAAGGCGCCCGACGCGCTCGCCGGGCGGCTCGAGCTGGCCGCCTCGCACCTGCTGGACGACGAGACGATCTTCCCGTACTACCACGGCTTCGAGAACTACTCGTGGAACGCGATGAACCTCGGCCTCGGCCTCATCCCGCCGACGGCCCGCCCCGCGGTGCGGCACATCGACCCCGCCAACGCCCGCCGGGAGTTCGCGAAGCTCCAGGCGGAGGGCGAGGCCATGGTGGCCGCGCTGCCCAGTTGCTACGAGTATCTCGCCGGCATCAATGACTGAGCGCCGGAAAGCGTGACAGGAGCACCTTGACGGTCTGTGAGCGCTCGTAGATCCTGATTGCTGTTCAGGGCGGACCCCGACGAAATACGAGTGCCCGGACCGCGGCTCCGGCATTCTTTCTGGCTCTCTCGATGCTCTCTCGATGAGAAAACCCGGTGCATTCCGTGGAATCGCCGGTCTCCTCGCCAAGAATTTCTGGCAAGCCTCTAGTGCCTGGGAGGACGGTCTGATGCCGGGCCGCGAATCTGAAACGCTGGTCGACCACTTCCGTGCCCTTTTCCGGGAGCGGCCGGAACACAGCACGTTCCGCTTTCTCGTGGACGGCGAGGGTGAGCCGCGCGGCATGACCGACGCCGCGCTCGACCTGCGCGCCCGCGCCGTCGCCGCCACCCTCAGAGAGCGTTTCCCCGCCGGGGAACGGGCGTTGATCCTCTGCCCGGCCGGACTCGACTACGTGACGTCGTTCTTCGCGTGCCTGTACGCCGACATCATCGCCGTCCCCGTCTACCCGCCGGATCCCGGGCTGCTGAAGCGCACCCTGCCGAGACTGCTCGGGGTCATCGAGGACGCGGAGCCGGCGGTGATCCTCGCGCCGCGCGACACCGTCGCCCTGGCCGACCGGTTCGCCGAACACGCCCCCGCGCTGCGGGACATCCACTGGCTGGCCGTGGACGACCCCGACCCGGCCGCGGCCGACGGCTGGCGCCACCCGGGGACCGGCCGCGGCGACATCGCGTTCCTCCAGTACACCTCCGGCTCCACCAGCCGCCCGAAGGGCGTGATGGTCGGCCACGGCAATCTCCTGCACAACATGGCCGCCATGAACCGGGCCCTCTTCCGCGGGGACCCGGACCAGCACATGGTGAGCTGGCTGCCGCCGTTCCACGACATGGGCCTGATCCTCGGGCTGCTGACCCCCGCCTACGCCGGGTTCCCCGTCACGTTCATGGCGCCGTTCTCCTTCATCAAGCGCCCCTTCCGCTGGCTGAAGGCCATCTCGGACCACCGCGGCACCATCAGCCCCGCCCCCAACTTCGCCTACGACCTGTGTGTCGCGAAGGTCACCGAACAGGAGCGCGAGCGCCTCGACCTGAGCACCTGGAAGGTCGCGCTCAACGGTGCCGAGCCGGTCCGGCTGGAGACCATCGAGCGCTTCGCCCGCGCCTTCGCGCCCTGCGGCCTGCCCCGCACCGCCGCCCAGCCCGCCTACGGGCTGGCCGAGGCCACGCTGATGGTGTCCACGGCCGACCCGGCCGCCGAACCCGCCCGGCGGAACCTGCGACCGGCCGCCCTCGCCGCCGACGTCGCGGCCGACGCCGCGCCCGGCGACGCCGCGCGGGCCATGGTGAGCAGCGGCGCCGGGTTCGGCGACCAGCGGATCGTCATCGCGGACCCGCGCACGCGCACCCGCGTCCCCGAGGGCCGCGTCGGCGAGGTGTGGGTGTCCGGTCCCAGCGTCGCCCTCGGGTACTGGCGGCGGTCCCGGGATACCGAGGAGACGTTCGGCGCCCGCCTCGCGGACACCGGCGAGGGCCCGTTCCTGCGCACCGGCGACCTCGGATTCACCCACGGCGACCAGCTCCACATCACCGGCCGCATCAAGGACGTCGTCATCATCGCGGGCCGGAACCACTACCCCCAGGACATCGAACGCACCGTCGAGAGCGTCGACCCGGCCCTGCGGGAGGGCTGCGGCGTGGCCGGCTCCCGCGACATCGGTGGCGAGGAACGGCTCATCGTCGTCCAGGAGCTGACCGGCCGCCGCACCCCCGCCGACCACCGGCGCCTGCTGTCCGCCATCCGCGCCAGGGTCGCCGAGGAGCACGGCCTCCAGGTGTTCGGCATCGCCCTCGTCCGGCCCGGGGTCGTGCCGAAGACCTCCAGCGGCAAGCTCCAGCGGGCCGCCTGCCTGCAGAGCTACCTCGACGGCGAGCTGCGGACCGTCGCCACCTGGCGGCTGGACGAGGACTCCGCCGCCCCCACCCCGGCACCCGGTCCAGCCCCCGCCCCCGAGCCCGCGCCGCCCGCGCCGCCCGCGATGGGCCGCGAC
>NZ_JBPQTQ010000168.1:0-10186 GCF_051386415.1 Streptomyces sp. URMC 129 | reverse complement strand
GGCCGGGAGGTGTGCGGGGCGGGGGTTACTGCGCGTAGAGCCGGAACGTCTGGCCGCCGCCCCGGCGGAGGTAGGTGTCCCGCACCCGGGTCAGCGTGCCGCCCGGGGTCCGGGCGTAGGTGGACAGGTAGCCGCCCCGGCCGCCCACCACCAGGTGCTCCGGGCCCTCGCCCGAGCGGACGGACAGCAGGGTCCTGGGCAGGTCGGGCAGACCGCTGATCAGGTCCGTCCGCTCCCCCGTGATGTGGTCGTAGACGTACAACTCTCCTTCGGAGCAGGCGAGGTACACGTGGCCGCCGGTGACGAGGGCGACGGTCACGTCCCTGAGGTCACCGCCCCACTGCCGCAGGACGTCGCCCCGGTGCGGGTCGAGTTCCAGCAGGCCGTCGCTGGTGCGCGCGTAGACCGAGCCGTCCTGGGTCCACAGGTGCAGGGCGGGCGTCGCGAGGCCGGTCCACCACAGCTCGGTGGCCGAGTCCGCGGCGAAGGCGCACACACCGGCCTCGTGGTTGCCGAGGATCCGCTGCCCGCCGGGCCCGTAGGCAGCGGCGGAGAGGGGAATGCCGTCGAACGAGAGCTGGTCGAGCCGTGCGCCCGTCGCCACGTCCAGTTCGACCGCCCCGACGCCGGTGGCCACCAGGGCGCGCCGGCCGTCGTCGGAGAGCGCGAAGCCGACGCCCAGGTCGTCCAGGGGGGTGCTCCACAGCAGGGCGCCTTCGTGGTCGGCGCGGAACACCACCTCCCGGTGGCCGAGCCCGAGGTATCCGCCGGGCACGGCGGCCACCTGGCGGACCATCCCGAAGCTGCTGTCGTGCCGGTCCGACTGGCTAAGGCTGACGCCGCCGTGGCGGGTCTCCCGCGCCGTGAGGACGGCCACCCCGTCGTCGGTGCCGCAGTAGAGGCGGTTCTCGCGGTCCAGCGCGGGGGCCATGTGCCACGCGCCCTGCCGCAGGACCGGCGCCCTGCTCTGGACGTACTCCACGTCGGGGTCGACCTTCACCAGTTCGCCCGAGAGCGTCAGCACGAACAGGCTGCCCTCGCCGCCCACCGCGAGGTCGGTCAGCTGGTGCGGGAATCCGCCCACGGTCTTGGCCAGTTCGGGCTTCTGGTTGGTGTTGTCGATGACGTGCAGCACTCCCTCGGGCCCGCCCGCGTAGGCCACGGCGGCGTCGGGCGAGAAGGCGAGGAAGTCGATCTCGTAGCGGGAGAAGGTCAGCGCGTACTCCACCGACCCCTGGGGGCTCACCAGAACCACCCCCACCGGCAGGCCGGGCCTGAGCCGGGTGTTCTGCTCCACGGCCCAGAACCGGTCGTGGCGGGCGTCGTAGGTGATGGGCCGGACGCCGCGTGCCGTCACCGCGGACGGTAACTCGTGGAGCGCGAACGGACCCGGCAGCGGCCCGACGGAGCGGTCGGCGAGAGTGGCGATACCCGAGCGCTCGGTCGCCGGCGGGACGGTGTCGCAGGAACGGGCGGGGATCACCGACTCCACGGCGAACGACTCGGGGTCGATGATCATCCCGTGCCCGGAACCGCTCTCCGTGTAGATGCGACCGCGCCAGCGGGCCAGGTCGTCCGTGGCACGGTGTCCGGCCTCGCCGGTCACGGCCGGGAACGCGCCCGCGTCGGCGGCCTCGGGCGACAGGAAATCGACGAGATCCATGGTGTCCAGCGACCACCGGATGAGATTGCCCAGCCGGTCCTTGGCTATCACCCATTCCCCGCTCGCGACCAGGCAGTGGATGGGCTGCCCGGCGGCGACGGCCGGGGACGACCTGCGCAACTGCAGGTTGTCGTCGAGAAGGTGAATTCTTCCGGTGATGTCGCCTGCGAGCAGTCCGGTCCCTTTCACATAGCCGATCCGTGTGATGCGGTTGGTTATTTTCACTGGTGATCCCTCCAGTCCTCACGCCAGTACGATGCGCAAGCCGATCACTCGGCGAGGAGACAATGCCGGGGTGACAGGGTGGACAGCGCCACGGGAAGATTCTCGGAAAGCCCCCACCAGGGACCATTTCTCCCACACGCCCAGCCGCCCGCCCGGGCCGCGCCCTCGAGGGCCGGCGAGCCCGGACGGGCCGCGTGGTGTCGGGTCAGCTCCTCCTACGGTGATGTGGTCAGCGCAGCCGGACCGGCAGGGACTCCAGCCGCTGGAGGAAGTTCAGCGGCCGGTGCCGGATCTGGTCCAGCGGAACGACCGGCTCCAGGTCGGGGAAGCGCCTGAGCAGGGTGCCGATGGCGATCTCGCCCTCCAGCCTGGCCAGCCGCGCGCCCAGGCAGTAGTGCACTCCCCCGCCGAACGCCATGTGCGGGTTGTCCTCGCGGGTGATGTCGAGCTTCTCCGGGCAGCTGAACTTGTCCGTATCCCGGTTGCCCGAGGCCAGGCAGAGGATCACCAGCGCGCCCTCGGGGATGGTGGTGCCGTCGATCTCCACGTCGCGGGTGGCGTAGCGGAAGACGCCGGGGACCGGCGGCGGGTCGTAGCGCAGCAGCTCGTCGACGGCCGCCGGGACCAGGCCGGGGTCCTCCCGCAGCTTGGCGAGCTGGTCCGGGTTCTCCAGCAGCCGCAGGACGCCGCCGCTGATCATGTAGATGGACGTCTCGTGGCCGGCCGTGAGCAGTTGCAGGCCCATGGCGGGCAGCTCGGGTTCGCTGAGCAGCCCCTCGTCGGCCGCCTGCACCATGGCGGTGAAGACGTCGTCGCCGGGGTTGGCGCGCTTGTCGTTGAGCTTCTTGCCGATGAAGTCCTTCAGCTCGGCGATGGCGTCCTTGCCGTCCTGCGGCGTGGCGGCACCGACCAGCTTGGTGACGAGCGCGCCGTAGTAGTCGATGTCGGCGCGCGGCACGCCGAGCAGCTCGCAGATGACCCCGACCGGCAGCGGGAAGGCGTAGTCCTCGACCAGGTCGACCGACGGCCGCTGGGCCAGGTCGTCCAGCAGTTCGTCGGCCAGCTCCTGGATCCGCGGGCGGAGGCCGTCGATGCGGGTGGCGCTGAAGGCCCGCACCACCAGCTTGCGCATCCGGCTGTGGTCCGGCGGGTTCCGGTTGATCATCGTGTAGCGCAGGGTCTCGTCCTTGCGGATCAGCGCCTGGCTGTTCTGGATCTCGGCGTCCGCGACGGCGTGGTGGACCTCGCTGCTGAACGTCTGCCAGTCGTCGAGGGCCGCGTCGATGTCCTGGTAACGGGTCACCCACCACGACATGGTGCCGTCCGGGAGACGGATCTGGTGGACGGACCCGCTCGCGCGCAGCTCGTCGAAGAAGGTGTAGGGATCCTCCCCGAAAGCGGGGGGAAGACTGCGCGGCCCCATGTGCGGACATCCCTGCTGCGGCTCGGTCGTCATGCTGCTCCCTTCCGGATCACTGGATGTGTTCACTTGGCCTTCACGCGCCGCCGCGCCTTGACCACTTCGCTGACCGGATTGAACTCGCCGAACGCGAACCTGCGGCGCAGGAAGTAGGTGAGGCCCTCGTGGACCAGCCGGCCGACCTCGGGGGGTGCGTCGGACTTGGCCCAGCGGAGCATGCTCACCACCTTGGGCGGCGTCACGTGCACGCAGCGGTTGCCGGGGTCTCCCGCCCCCAGGGCCGGCGGGAGGAAGTCCGCCGTGCGCAGGTCCTGCATGATCGACCGGGCCGCCGACTCGGCGGGGAGGGTTCCCTCCTGCACCTGGCGGAGCCGGCCGCTGGCGCTCGCGAAGAGCTGACGGGCCGGCTCGTACTCGGCGAGCGTGCCCCGCACGGCGTGCCGTTCGTAGTCCTCCAGGATCCGGCGGTCGTTGGTCTCCAGGTACCTGCCGAAGGCCCGGTTGATCTCGAAGTTCGACAGCCGCTGGTTGACCGACCAGACGCGGAACCAGGCGTCCCACAGGTCGTAGTGCTGGAAGGAGGTGTAGGCGTTGGCCACCAGGTCGTCGTTGAAGTCGAGCAGGCCCTGCTCGAGTTCCTCGACGAGCTTGAACCGCTCGACCGCGAAGTCGTCCTCGCGCACGGCCTCGATGAGCCGCCAGCCGAGGGCGTTGATGATCTCGAAGGTGTTGGCGAGACCGCGGGAGAAGAGGGCGTCGATGAAGCCGGAGGCGTGGGCGGTCAGGCACCAGCGGTAGCCCAGGGTCCGCTTGGAGGAGTACTGGAAGCGTCCCGTGGAGACCCACTCCCGGACCGAGCGGGCCTCGGCGAACTGCGGCGCGATGCTGGGGAACCGCTGGATGAACTGCCGGAACTCCTCCTCTGCCGGGATGTCCGGCTTCGGGTGGATCCGCGGGTCCAGGCTCAGCCCGACGCTGACCAGCGGATTGCGCGCCCGGGCGTGGTTGTTGAAGGGGATGACCCAGATCCACCCGCCCTCGAAGAGGTGGTGCAGGGTGCCCTGGCTCCACGGCATGATGTTGGCGTGCGTGCCGTGCGGCACCAGCTCCTCGTAGGGCTTCACGCCCACCATGTGGGTGAAGAGGGTCCTGGCGTGGTGGCGCAGCCGGGACGGGTTCTCGCGCAGGTCCATCTTGTCGGCCAGCGGGGACCGGTAGCCGCTGGCGTCGACGACGAACCGGGTGCGCCAGGTCTCGCCGTCGGCGGACTTGAGCGTCACGCCGTGGTCGTCGATGTCCACGTCGGTGACGTTGACCCGCTGCCGGACGGTCGTGCCGTACCGGACGGCCACGGCGAGCATCCAGGCGTCGATGTCCTGCCGGAAGAAGTGGTTCTCGGTGTTGATGATGCCGGGCAGCGGCAGCTCGTTGCACTGCTCGGGCTCCTGCCGCGCGCCCTCGCGGTGGTAGAGGAATCCGAAGTTGCGCTTGATACCGCTGGCCGGGGACACCCGCCCCTGGACGCCCTCGAAGGAGGCCAGTTCCTCGATCTCGGGGACGTCGTACCGCTTGGCGACCATGTGCATGAGCATTGAGGTGTGCGGGATCGTCGACTCCCCCACCGCGAACCGGGGATGGGTGCCGGCGTCGAGCAGGAGGACGTCCACTCCCGCCCGGGCGAGGATCGCCGCGAGCACCGTACCCGCGATCCCCGAGCCGATGATCGCCACGTCGGACTGCGGCTTGAGGTGTCCGTTCGGCGAAGCTGCGTGCATGAAGTCCCTACTTTCTCCCGTCGGATGAGAGGCGGTCTGACGCCCGGGGCGCGGTGACTCCGCTGTGCTCCGGCGCGTGGGGGGGCACCGCCCGGGGACCCGGTGCGGTGCCTTGGGAACTTCGGTACGGGGCAGGGTTCTTGGTCGGAGTCTGCGAGGAGTCCTGCCCGATCTGACCTAGCGTGAGGGCGATAATTAATCGTACGATGAGTTGACTGGGAGCCTAGCCCCGAAGAGTTAATCAGGTCAATAATTATTGCGATCGCGTACGACCGACACACAAGGAGGCATTCGATGAGGAGCACTGCCGACAGCCAGGTGTTGATCGTCGGAGCAGGTCCCGGCGGTCTCCTGCTGGCCTGCGAACTCGCCCTCGCCGGCGTCACGTGCACGGTCCTCGAACGGCGCACCACTCCGTCCGTCCAGTCGCGCGCCACCGGCCTCCAGCCGCGGACCCTGGAGTTACTCGCCATGCGCGGGCTGGTCGGGGACTTCCTCAAGGCGGGGAGCCCGCGGGACCACTACCGGGTGACGGTCGGCCGCGCGCGGGTCGGTCTCACCCATCTCGACACGGCCTACCAGCAGTTGGGGATCTGCCGACAGAGCGTCACCGAGGGCATCCTGGAGGATCGCGCCCGGTCGCTCGGGGTCCACGTCGAGCGGGGGGTGCAGGTGCTGGACGTCCGGCAGTCCCTGGACTCCGTGGTGGTACGGGTCAGCCGGGACGGCCGGACCGAGGAGCTGCGGGTGCCCTGGGTCGTCGGCTTCGACGGCGTCCGCAGCACCGTGCGGGAGACCGCGGGCATCGGCTTCCCGGGCAAGACCTACCCGTACAACGTCATGGCGGGCGACGTGCGGCTGGCCCGCACTCCCGAGGACGGCATGCTGGTCAAGGTCAGCCGCGAGGGGCTCGTCGTCGCGATCGACTTCGGCGACGGCACCTGGCGCATGGGGGCCGTCGACCGCAGGCCGCCGCGCCCCATGGACGAGCCCGCCACCCTCGAAGAGCTGCGCGACATGCTCACCCGCATCTTCGGCTACGACCTCCACCCCTACGACGCCACCTACACCGCGCGTTTCAAGTTCCACAACCGGCACGCCACCGAGTACCGCCGCGGGCGGATCCTGATCGGCGGGGACGCGGCCCACACCCACGCGCCGCTGGGGGCCCAGGGCCTCAACATCAGCTGCCAGGACGCCGTGAACCTCGGCTGGAAGCTCGCCTCCGTCATCCGCCACGGCGCCCCCGAGGCCCTGCTCGACACCTACGAGCGGGAGCGCCGGCCCATCGCCACCCGGGTCCTGAGGGCCACGGACCGCGGGATGCACATGCTCATGTCCCCGGCCCTCCCCCTGCGGGCCATCCGGCGGGCGGTGGTGCCCACGGTCACCACCCTGCCGGTCACCCATCGCCTGCTCGCCGGGCAGATCTCCAACCTGGCGTTCTCCTACCCGCCGGCCCGCCCGGACCGGCACGCCAAGCTCGTCGGCCAGCGGCTTCCCGACACGCCGGTGCGGCACGAGGACGGCTCGCTGCGGCCCCTGTTCGACCTCTTCCGCTCCGGCCGCTTCGTGCTCCTGGACCAGACGGACGGCCAGTTCGAGCCCGTGCACGAACAGTGGCCGGACCAGGTCCTGACGGCCCGGGTGCGCCTGGAGGGCCCGCCGCACGTGGCGGCCCACGACCTCGTCCTCAGCAGGCCCGACGGCTATTGCGCGTGGGCGGGCAGCCGGCGGGACACCGAGGGGCTGCGCGCGGCGCTGCGGGAGTGGTGCGGTCCGCGGGCCGTGCCCGCGGCGGCCTGACCGCCGGCCCCGATCCCCCTCGCTTCACTCATCGCACGCACTTCCCCGGCCACGGCCCGCCGGGGAAGCCGACGGCCTCAGAAGTCCGGTTCGAGGAAGAGGGGCTCGGACGCGGGGGCGGGAATCCGCCGCCGCTCCCGGCCCGTCGTCTCCCAGGGCATGTCCGCCATCTCGTTCAGGTCGGCCGTGAGATAGCGCTGGATCGTCGGGCCGATCAGTTCGCTCAGCTTCTCGTGGTCGAACGAGGCCAGCGGCTCCACCTTGATCGCGTACCGGATCACCGCGATGCCCACGAGCTGGCTGCCGATCAGCGTCGCCCGCAGCTCGGGCTCGGAGATGTTGAGAACTTCCACCACCGGGCGCAGCACGTGCTCGTGGAGGAAACTGGCCATGAGGTCGGCGGCCTCGTCGTTGGAGATGGCGGATCTGACGACCGCCAGCATGGGCTCTCTCGTGGCCGGGCTCTGCCACAGCTCCAGATAACCGCGCAGCAGCCGGGTGCCGAGCTGGTCCACGGGGCCGGGCAGCACGATCTGGTTGATGATGTTCGTGACGCTGTAGACGTCCTGGATGGCGGCGAGGAAGACGCCTTCCTTGCTCTCGAAGAAGTGGTGGATCAACGCGCTGTTGACGTTGGCCTCCCGGGCGATGTCCCGCATCTTGGCCCGGCTGTAGCCGTGCTGGGCGAACACCCGGCGAGCCGCCCGGAGGATGTCGTCCCGCGTCCTGGTGTCCCCGGGACGCCGCCCCGTGCGGCCCGAGCGGACGACCGGCAGGGCCGGCGGCTTCTCCGCGTCGTCTTCCTCTGCGAGTGAATTCATCACCGTGCACCAACTCCCTCGGACTCCGCGGCCGGGGGGCGGCCCCCGCCGACCGGGCCGGGGCAGCCCCACGCCTTACCAAGCCTGTCCCGGACATTGTCCCGAATGGGCCTTGCGGCGGGGGACGTCGGTGCGGTGCGACGTCCGGCGACCCCGGCCCGGCCGCCGGTGCCCCGCTCGGGCGGGACGCCGCGGCCGGGCACGCGGTGCGGGGATGTGCCGGCCCCGGACCGGTCGCCGGCGACATGTAGGGCGGCCTTCATGACTCAACTCCTCGCGAGGCCGAAGCTGGTGACGTGGTCGGTGTGCGGGGGCATCAGCCCGCCGCTGCCAGGCTCCCGTGGTGCGGCGCGGTCGTGCGTCGCGCCCCGGGAGCTGCCCCGTTTGTCTCGCGTGAGCGGCCGAGGCCGCCGTGGTCACACGCCCACGGTCCCCGAGGGCGCGTTCAGCGGTGCCGCGGCCGGCTCCGCCTCGTCGGCGGGCTCGGTCTCCGCGCCACGGGCCCGCCATCCTCCCCACACGACGCAGGCGGCGCCGAGCGTGGTCCAGCAGAGCAGGACGGCCAGGGGTCCGGCACTGGCGGCTCCGTCGAAGAAGCTGGTGCTGCGCAGCAGGCTGCCCCCCGCGCCGGGCGGCAGCATCTGGCCGACCCAGCCGGCGGGCTCCGGCAGCATCTCCGGCGCGGAGGACACGGCCGAGAAGGGGTTGCCCACGAAGACCATGACGAGGGAGACCAGCACCACCCCCGAGCGGCCCATGACGGCCCCCATACCGGCCGACATGGTGGCGATCGCCAGGACGATCAGCGTCATCACCGAGGCGTTCGCCAGCCATGAGCCACCGACGATGTCCAGCCATGTCTGGATGATCAGCCCGCCGGTGAGACCGGCCAGCGCGCAGGCCCCGACGAGACCGCCGAGCTGGGTCCAGCCGGGCCTGCTGAGGCCCGAGATGATGATGGAGCACAGCACGCCGGTCAGAACCAGGGGCAGCACCGAGGAGTTGAAACCCGCCCCGGTGGGGTCGTCCGCGTCGGCCGGCATCACGTCGACCGTCTGCGGCAGCGTCTGCTCGCCGCCGAACTGGGCGGCCAGCTCGGTGCCGGCCCGGCTGACCGTCTGGGCGACGGCGGAGCTGGCCGCCGATGCCTGCAGCACGGTGACCCCGTCCGGCGCGAGCAGCAGCGCACCGTAGATGTCCCGGTCCTCGATCGCCGCCGTCGCCTCGTCCTGCGAGCCGTAGAGGTCGACCTCGAACGCGCCGTCCTGCTCCAGCCGTTGCTCCACCTGCTGGGTCTGCTCCGCGGGCCCGACGAGTCCGATGGGCAGGTCCCGCGGCGCGAGCCGGGCCGAACCCCAGGCGAACGCGGAGAGCGCGAGCAGCACGATGAGCGGCACCAGGATCATTCCGACCATCAGCCGCCGCACCGGCGGGGAAGTGGCAGAGGTCATGACTAACTCCTCAGAAAACGAACGTTCGCTTACGCTCCCAAGGATGGACCCACCCGCGACCACTCGTCAAGACGGACCGTCAACTGTGCGTACTGAAGCGCCCGTTGGGAGTGTCGGCCACTGATGCCACGTCAGGGCCGGGTCAGCGGGGCACAATGGCATTCCGCCTGGTCGGCCCGTGCCGACGCCCCGGCCGGGCCCCGTCACGCGGGGTGACCCCTAGAAGAATGAGCGCTCATTCTTTAAAATGGGCGCATGCCTCGCGTATCCCAAGCACACCTGGACGCCCGTCGTCAGCAGATCCTCGACGCGGCGCGGCGCTGCTTCGTCGTCGACGGCTTCCACGCCACCTCGACGCGGGACATCCTGCGGGTCGCCGACCTGTCCGCCGGCGCGTTCTACCGCTACTTCGACAGCAAGGACGCGATCGTCGCGGCCATCGCCTCGGAGTGCCTCGACCAGCTCACCAACGGCTTCGACGCGGCCCTGGGCAGCGGCACGGAGCGGCCCCTGGACCAGGCGCTCGACGAGGTCTTCGACGTGGTGGACCGGCTGCACAGGACTCAGGACCTGTCCAAGCTCATCGTCACCGTCTGGGCCGAGAGCGTCCGCATCCCCGAGCTGGCGCGCCTGTTCAACGAGGCGTTCGGGCGGGTCCGGCTCCTGACCCAGCGCGCCATCGAGCAGCAGCGCGATCGCGGGCTGCTGTCTCCCGACACCTCCTCGGACGGGCTGGCGCGCGTCCTCGTCGGCGCCCTCCAGGGCTATGTCATCCAGAACGCCCTGCTGGACGAGCCGCGGGCGCGGGAGTACCGGGAGAGCGTCCACCGGCTCATCTCCTGACCCCGCCCGGCTCGGCGGGGCCGGCACAACGCGAGAGGACCCGCGCCCGGACGGGCGCGGGTCCCCTTGGCGTACCGCTCGTGTCGGCGCCGCTTTCCTCCTCGGTCAGAACATGGCTTTGGCGGTGGTGGCTTTGAGGGAGCCGAGGTAGGGGTGCCAGAGGTGGGTGGGGTCGTCTTCGA
>NZ_JBPQTQ010000167.1:0-10190 GCF_051386415.1 Streptomyces sp. URMC 129 | reverse complement strand
GGTCATGGGCTCGTCGGGGCGGGCGGGGTCGGTGAGGGTGGCCTCGACCCAAGCGTCCTCGTGGCGGGCGAGGGCGGGGTCGGTGAGCAGCGTCTCCAGCCGCCCCCGGACGCGGGCGAGGGGCCTGGGCACCGGGCAGTCGACACGTTCGGCGTGGATCTCGCCCCGGGCGTCGAGGTCGACCAGCCACAGGGACTTGCGGTGCGCGGCCTCGGAGAACGAGTACGCCAGCGGTGAACCGGAGTACCGCAGGCGGGAGGTGAGGGTCTGGCAGCCGTGGAGGTGGCCGAGGGCGGCGTAGTGGACGCCGTCGAAGACGGCGGCGGGCACGGCGGCGGCGCCGCCGACGGTGATGTCCCGTTCGCTGTCGGAGGGCTGGCCGCCGGTGACGAACGCGTGGGCGAGGACGACGGAGCGGGTGCCGGCGGGACGGGCGGCGAGGTCGGCGCGGACGCGGTCCATGGCGGCGCCGAGGACGGCGGCGTGCGCGGTGGTCTCGACGGCGAACTCGTCGCGGACCAGGGCCGGTTCGAGGTAGGGCAGGCCGTAGAACGCGACGTCGCCGTGGCGGTCGGACAGCACGACGGGGGTGGCGACGGCGGCGGGGTCGGTGCGCAGGTGGATGCCGGCGCGCTCGATGAGGCGGGCGCCGACACCAAGGCGGCGCGGCGAGTCGTGGTTGCCGGAGATCATCAGCGTGGGCACGCCGAGCGCGGCGAGCCGGTGCAGCGCGTCGTCGTAGAGCTCGACGGCGGGCAGCGGAGGGACGGCCCGGTCGTAGATGTCGCCGGAGACGAGCACGGCGTCGACGCGCTCGTCGCGGGCGGTGGCGACGAGGTGGTCGAGGAACGCGGCCTGGGCGTCGTGCAGGCTCACGCGGTGCAGAGACCGGCCCAGGTGCCAGTCCGAGGTGTGCAGGAACCTCACCGCGCCGCCGCTCCCCTCGTCCGTGCCTGCCCGTGCCCGTGCCCGTGCCCGCGGCCCGTTGTCCGCCGCGGCGGCCCTCAGTCTGCCACCGGGGTCTGACACGCGCGGCGGCCGGGGCGGGGGCGGCCCGGCCGCGGGGCTGGCGGGGCCGGACGGCGCGCGGGCGGTTCCGTGCGGGCGGAGGGCGACGAGTCGCCGCGCGAAGGGGACGACGGTGTCCTCGGCGGCGGCGTTCCGGTCGCCGGGTTCAGGTGCGGGAACCGGGGACGGCGCCCTGCCTCGTCCACGCGCATGTGTCCGCCCGAGCGTCATCGCCGGTGGCACGAGCCTGGATGCGGGACTGACCGAGATTCCGCCATCCAACGGACTGCTCCTCATCCGTGAGGCTCTGGGACCGTTCGCTCCCCTGTGACAGCGGGCGCGGGCCGTTGGCGAGCTCGCTGGGAATCACAGCCCGCCGGGCCTCCCCCTCACGGGCTTCCGACGGACCGCGCGATGGGGCCGGCCGGGGGCTCCCCCAGGTGCGTGCGATCGCAGGGCGCCGGATCGTCCGCGTTCGCCCGCGGACGACGTCCGGGGGAACATGTGGGTGACTCGGCAACGCGGCGAAGGTGCGTGCTCCGGGGGCACGCCCGCCCCCGGGCCGGAGGGAGCGCCGCGGGCAGGGCGGCCTCGTCCGGCGACGGGCCCTGGGCCGGGTGAGGGTCAGTCACGTCAGGGCCTCCGAGTCCGCCCGGCGCGCGCGGAGGCGCGAGGCTAGCCCTTGAACCAGCGCTGGGGCACCGGATTGGTGTTCTGGTAGATGTGCTTGGCCTCGCGGTATTCGTCCAGACCGGACGGACCGAGCTCACGGCCGATGCCGGACTTGCCGAACCCGCCCCATTCCGCCTGCGGCAGGTACGGGTGGTAGTCGTTGATCCAGACGGTGCCGTGGCGCAGCGCTCCGGCCCGAGCAGCTGCGGCTGGTGCCCGCCGCCGAGGGGACGCTCACCGGCCGGGTGCTGGCCTCGTCCGTCATCGGCCACCTCGCCGAGTCCGAGGTGCGGCTGCCGGACGGCTCGGCCCTGCTGGTGCGCCAGCCGCGGTCCGCCCTGGCCCTGGGCCTGGCCGACTTCGCGCCCGGCCGCGAGGTCGGGATCGCCTGGGAGCCCGGGGCACCGCTCCTCCTCGGGGAACAGCGTCCGCCGGCCGGCCCCCGCTGACACCCGCGACGAGGAGACCCGTCCCATGACACACCTCACCGCCCCGCCGGCGCCGCCCCGCGGCGCTGCCCAGGACCCCCCGCGCACCCGCCGGGTGGCCGCCGTCCTCGGCGCCGCCCTCGCCCTCGCCGCCACTGCCTGGGTCTACCAGACGGCGCTCGCCCTCCGCCTCGGCATCCCCGCGCTGCTGCTCACCTTCGTCGTGTCGGTCCCGCTGCTGCTGCTCGCCGCCACGGCCGTGCGCACCAGGCGCCCCCGCGACGGGGCCGCGCTGCTGATCCCGGCGGTCGCGTTCGTCGCCGTCTTCCTGCTGCTGCCGGCCCTGGTCATCGTGGCCTACGCGCTCGCCACCCAACGCGGCTTCGGCGGCGTCGAGTTCGGCCTGTCCTTCGCGAACTTCGGCCGGAGCGTGAACGACATCACGCTCGGGGCGTTCTGGCGGACCCTCGGGCTGGCCGCCGCCGGCACGGCGCTGACCGTGCTGGCCGGGCTGCCGCTGGCGTACTGGCTCGCCCGGTTCGCCGGGCCACGGCTGCGGATGTGGGGAATGGCACTGGTCATGCTGCCCTTCCTGACGTCGTTCCTGGTCCGCACCTACGCGTTCCTCATCGTGCTGTCCGACCAGTTCCCGGTGCTGCGCGGCCTGCGGCGGCTGGGCCTGCTCGGCGAGGACGCCACGCTGCTGGGCACCCCGACCGCCGTGCTGATCGGCCTCACCTACACCTACCTGCCGCTGTTCGTGCTCCCTGCCTTCTCCGCCCTCGAACGCATGGACTGGTCCCTGATCCGGGCGGCCGGTGACCTGGGCGCGCCACGCTGGAAGGCGTTCCTCCAGATCACGCTCCCGCTCAGCCTGCCGGGCCTGACGACCGGCGCGCTGCTGGTGTTCATCCCGATGACGGGCGACTACCTGGTGCCGCAGATCCTCGGCGGCGGGCGCGTGGACCTCATGGGCAACCTCATCAGCCGCGCCTTCCTGGAGGAGCAGAACTACCCGAGCGGCGCGGCCCTCGCCCTGCTGATGACGGCCGCGCTGTCCGTGCTGACCCTGCTCCACCTCCGACCGGGCAGACGCTCAGGGACCCGCCATGGCTGACCACACCACCGGCGGCAGCGCCCGGGACCGGCGCGTGGTGCGCCGCCTGCTCACCGCGTACAGCCTCGCCGTCTACCTGTTCCTCTTCTTCCCCCTGGTCATCACCGCGGTCTACGCCTTCAACGCGGGCGACGTCGTCCCGCTGTGGGAGGGCTGGTCGGTGCGCTGGTTCCGCGCCGCCGCGGGGAACGACGGCATCCGCGAGGCCATCGCCCTCTCGCTGGCCATCGGCCTGGGCGCGGGCGCCGTCTCCGTGGTGCTCGGCACCGCGGCGGCCCTCGGCCTCGCCGGGCGGGCGCGCGGGTCGGGGCCGCTCCAGGCGTTCCTGATCCTCGGCCTCGTCGTCCCCGAACTGATGCTGGCCATCGGCCTCCTGCTCTACTTCGAGCAGGCGAACACGCCCCTCGGCCGGGGCCCGATGATGGTCTCGCACTGCCTGTTCGGCATCGCGCTGGTGATGATGACCGTGCGCGCCCGGCTGTCCCGGCTGCCCGTGGGCCTGGAACTGGCGAGCGCGGACCTCGGCGCGACCCGGTGGGCGACCTTCCGGCAGGTGACACTGCCGCAGCTCTACCCGGCGATCCTCGCCGGCGGGCTGCTGGCGTTCACCTTCTCCTTCGACGACGTGATCCTGTCCCAGTTCCTCGCCGGCTCGGGCAACACCACCTGGCCGCTGTACATCCTCGCCTCGCTGCGCACCGGCCTGTCGCCCGAGGTCAACGCCGCGGCCACGCTCGTACTCGGCGGCACCGTACTGCTGCTCGCCGGATGCGGCGGCCTGCTGCGCCTCGCCGCGGCCCGCGGACAACGCGCCGCCGACGCCAACCCCCTCTCCTAGTCCCGCCCTTCGGCCCGTCCCCGTCCCCGTCCCCGTCCTGGAGAACACCACCATGAAGCTCCACACCCGGCACCACTCCCCCGCCCACCTCCGCGTCCTGTGCACCCCGGCCCACGCCCGAAGACTCGGCACCCGCCTCAGCACCGGGCTGAGCCGGCGCCGCTTCCTGCTCGCCGCGGGCGCCGGCACGGCCACAGCCACCCTCTCCGGCTGTTTCTCCGCGGGCCAGGAGCAGCCCACCGGCTCCGGCGCCGAGTCCGGGCAGCCCATCGAGGACGCCCTGCTGATGGCCAACTACGCCGACTACGTCAGCGAGGAGAACCTGCGGCTGTTCACCGAGGCGGAAGGCCCCCGGGTCACCCTGGAGACCTACGTCACCGGCGTCGAGCTGATCTCCAGGATGGACACCGGCGGCGCGGAGTACGACATCGTGGTGCCCGGCCCCGCCGAGGTGGTCATGATGCGCGAGCGCGGCCTGCTGGCGGAGATCAACCGCGACCTGATCCCGAACCTGGCCAACCTTCCCTCCTCGTACGAGGAGAACGCCTACGACCCGGGGAACCGCTACACCGTCCCGAAGAACGTCGGCCTCGCCAGCTTCTGGTACCGGCCCTCGGTGGTGCGCGGCGAGAACCCGCGGAACCTCCTGGACTGCTTCGAGATGCTCTCCCGCCACCCCGACGCCCGGGTCAACTTCTTCGCCGGCGCCCGCGAGGTGTTCGCCATCGCGCTCGCCGCGCTCGACCGGGACATCGCCACCACCGACCCGGCCGACATCGAGGCCGCCAGGGAGCTGCTGATCTCGGTCCAGCCGTACATCGACTCGTTCGGCGCCGACGAGGTCGGCCTGGGCAGCGCCGGCGAGATCGACATCTGCCTGGGCTACAACGGCTACGCGCACCTCATCAACCAGGCCAGGCCCGAGGACCCGGTGACGTTCGTGCTCCCGACCGGCAGCACCGAGTACTTCATGAACGTCTGGGCCATCCCCGCCAACGCACCGCACCCGGTGGCCGCCCACCGCTGGATCAACATGATGCTGGAGCCCGAAGCGGCCGGCCGGGAGATGGACTTCACCGGCTACCTGGTCCCGGTCACCGGCGCCGAACGCTTCGCCGACCCCGCGCTGATCGCGGACCCCGTGGTCAACGTCACGCCCGAGCAACTGGCCCGCTGGCAGGTCAACATCCCGACCCCCGAGTCCGTCAGCCTCCAGACCGAGGCCTTCAACGAATTCCGCGCCGCATGACCACCACCACCCTTCCGGCCGCCGCCACCGGACCGGCCCCCGCGGCGAAGCCCCCCTGGTGGGCGGACGCCGTCCTCTACCAGATCTACATCCGCAGCTTCGCCGACGCGGACGGCGACGGCGTCGGCGACCTGCGCGGCATCCGGTCGCGCCTCGACCACCTGCGCGCGCTCGGGGTGGACGGCGTCTGGCTCACGCCGTGCTACCCGTCGTCCGGCGCGGACGGCGGCTACGACGTCTCCGACTACTGCGCCATCGACCCCGAACTGGGCTCGCTCGCCGAATTCGCCGCGCTGGTCGCCGACGCGGCACGGGCCGGGCTGCGGGTGGTGATCGACCTGGTGCCCAACCACACCTCCAGCGACCACCCCTGGTTCCGGGAGGCGGTCGCCGCGCCGCCCGGCTCCTCGGCCCGGGCCCGTTACCTCGTCCGCCCCGGGCGCGGCGCGGACGGTGAACTCCCCCCGAACGACTGGACGTCCGTGTTCGGCGGACCGGCCTGGACCCGGCTGCCGGACGGCGAGTGGTACCTGCACCTCTACGACCGGGCACAGCCGGACCTGAACTGGCGGAACCCGGAGGTGCGGGCGGAGTTCCGCCGGATCCTGCGGTTCTGGCTGGACCGGGGCGTGGCCGGCTTCCGCGTCGACTGCGCGCACAGCCTGCTCAAGCACCCCGATCTGCCAGACGTCGGCGCGGACGCGCCGCCCGAGCCCGGCACCGCGAGCTTCCCGAACCACCCGCAGGGCGACCGGGACGAGGTCCACGAGATCTACCGCGACTGGCACCGGGTGCTGGCCGCGTACCCCGGGGACCGGGTGCTGGTGGCCGAGGCGTGGGTGTCGGGCCTGGACCGCCTCGCCCGGTACGTGCGGCCGGACGAGTTCAGCCAGGCGTTCAACTTCGACTTCCTCTCGGCCGGTTGGGACGCCGAGGCGTTCCGCGGGGTGATCGGTGACACGCTGACCCACCTCGGCGCGGTCGGCGCGCCCGCCACCTGGGTGCTGTCCAACCACGACGTGCGGCACCCACGCGCTACGGCGGGGGCGCGGCCGGGCTGCGCCGGGCGCGCGCCGCGGCCCTGCTGATGCTGGCGCTGCCCGGCAACGCCTACCTCTACCAGGGCGAGGAGCTGGGCCTGGCCGAGGTCACCGACCTGCCGGAGGAGGTGCTGCGCGACCCCGCCTGGGAACGCTCCGGCCACACCGACCGGGGCCGGGACGGCTGCCGGGTCCCGATGCCGTGGCGCACGTCCGGCCCGTCCCTCGGCTTCGGCCCGGGTCCGGGCTGGCTCCCGCAGCCCGCGGCCTGGGCCGGCCTGTCGGCCGCAGCGCAGGAGCAGGACCCCGGCTCCACGCTGGAGCTCTACCGGACGGCGCTGTCGCTGCGCCGGACGGAGAAGTCGCTGGGCGGCACCGGACCGCTGCGCTGGCTGCCCTCCCCCGGCGGCTCCCTGGCGTTCGCCCGCGACCCCGGCCTGGTGTGTGTGACCACCTTCGCCACGCCGGTCCCGGTCCCGGTCCCGGCCTACGGCGACGTCCTGCTCAGCAGCGGGCCGCTGACCGACCCCACCCGCCTCCCGCCGGACACGACCGTCTGGTACCGCACCACGGCCTGACACCATGCGGGAGATCGCCGCGATCCCCGTCGGCCCCGGGCGCGCGCGGGTCCACGAGCACGGCTGGCAGTCGTGGAGCCCGACCGCGGCCTACCGCCTCGGCGCACGCCCGCACCGGCCGGTCCCGGACCCGGTCCGGGGCTGGCCGCCGACCCCGGGAACGGCGGCCCCGTCCGGATCTTCGCCGCGCCCGACGCGACCGGCCCGATCCCCTCGGTCCGCGCCTCCTCGCCCGCCCGGCCGTGTCCGGCCGCACGGAATCGGCCGCCCGTCTCCGGCACGGCCGCGGCCTGCCGGGCAGCGGCGACCGCCTGCACGGCCTGGACCCCTGGGGGCCGGCCACGACCCGCGACCTGCTGACAAGCCGGTGATCCCGGGTTGCGGCCCATGGTGTCCGCCGCCGTCACGGTCGTGATGACCGTGACGAGGGAGACGTGACCGCCTTCACCGCTGCACCGTGCCGTCGCCCTCGGCGCAGGGCATCCGCACCAGGCAGCGGACCGCGTGGCAGGTCGGCCCGAGGCTGTGCTCCATGCCGGTCCCGGCGGCGGGCGGCGGCGTCGACGCCCTCGGCGCCGGTGACCGTGGCGATTTGGCCACGCGCAGCAACGTGGGGCGGGTCAGGCCGTGGGGAGCTGCTCGGCACCCACCTCCTTGGGTGATTGTTCAACCAAGGTGCCCGGACACCACCGTCAGCACCGCTGGTCCGCTGCCCCGTCGTACGTCTCCCCGCCCAGCTCCAGCCGGGCCGCGCCCGCCGTGGCCCCGGCCAGCCAGTGCCGGAAGTCCGCCACGTCGGCCTCCGGCAGCCCGATCTCGATGGTGACCCCGGCGTCGCCGTACGTCACGGACCGCACCGCGCGCCCGGCGGCGCGCAGGTCGTTCTCTAGCCGTCCCGCCCGCGCGTGACCCGCGGTGATCAGCGCGACGCGCAGCCGCCGCCGGGCGACGGTGCCCAGCGCGTCCAGCGCGGCGCCGACGGCACCGCCGTACGCGCGGATCAGGCCCCCGGCGCCGAGCTTCGTGCCGCCGAAGTACCGGGTGACCACCGCGACCGCGTAGCGCACCTCCCGGCGCAGCAGCATCTGGAGCATGGGCAGCCCGGCCGTGCCGCCCGGCTCGCCGTCGTCGCCGCCGCGCTGGACACCCGCGTCGGAGCCGATGACGTAGGCGTAGCAGTGGTGGGTGGCGTCGGGCCGCCGGGCGCGGACGCGGGCGATGAACGCCTTGGCCTCCGCCTCGGTGGCGGCCGGGGCGAGCGAGCAGATGAAACGCGACCGGCTGACCTCGGTCTCGTGCTCCCCCTCGCCGGCCACCGTCAGATACCCGTCCCGCATCGGGCCAGCCTAGTGCTCGGGCCACCGGCCGCTGTGGCCGCGGGTCGGGGGCGTGCGCCCGGGCGCGATCGGCCGACTTCCCCGTCAGGAGCGACGCGTTCGCGCCCCGGGCCGCGCCTTCGTGAGGATGGCGAACGCCCAGGGCGACGATCACCGGTACCGGCGCCCCGGCATGCTCAGCGAGAGCGGGTGGGCGGGCCGCAGCCCGCCACGACGACCGCGGTCGGCGCGACTCGGCGGCGGGCGCCGCTGATCCGCGACCTGGCCGGCCGGGTGCCGGGCCGGGCTATGACCACCGCGCGCCCACAATTCCGGCCCCCCCCCGACATTCCGGACACACTCGGCGGATCGCCCGGGGAATCCGCAGCGGCCGGAACGGGTTGTCATGGGACGCACGACCTTTTCGTTCCGGCTGGAGGCAGGCATGTACGGCGACGCGGCGACGGCCCACAAGATCCTCACCGAGTCCGGGGACACCTGGGCCATGGTGGGCCTGTCCTCCAACCGGCAGCGCGCCGCCTACGGCGTCGCGGCCGTGCTGCGGCGCTTCGGCAAGCGCGTGGTACCTGTCCACCCCCGGGCCGAGACGGTCCACGACGAGCAGGGGTACGCGTCGCTGTCGGACATCCCGTTCCCGGTCGACGTCGTGAACGTCTTCGTGAACAGCGCCCACGCCGGCGCGATCGCCGACGAGGCCCGCGCCATCGGCGCGAAGGCCGTCTGGTTCCAGCTCGACGTGATCGACGAGGCGGCCTACGCCCGCACCCGCGCGGCCGGCCTCGACATGGTGATGGACCGCTGCCCGGCGATCGAACTTATTCACCTGGGTTACGCGTAGTCGCTGGCCCTGCGTCCATCCGTGAGGGCGGCGGCGAACAACGCCCCGCCCCCGGATGGACGCGCCCCGACGACCAGCACGGCGTCTGACCAGGGATTTCTCAGCCACCACGCCGGCCCGGCCTACGGCCGGATCAGCCCGTACCCGATGGCTTGTCCAGGGTGATGGTCGGTTCCACAAAGTTGACGGGGTAGCCCTCCGGGTGGCGAACTCCACCGGCCGCAGCCACAACGAACCACACGCCGGGCCCCTCGCCGCGGCGACCGCCTCGCGCAGGGCGGGAACGGCATCCGCGAGAGCCCAGCCACCCGACCGCAGCAGGAACAGCCCCACATCGGGATCGTCGGCGAGCCGGAAACCCACCGAAGTCACCGGCCCCGGCCCCCGGCCACTGCGGGCCACCGCCTTCCGATCGGAAACCGCGACGTCACCCGGGTGGTGCGAGACTCCGGCGACAGCCCCCTCCGAAGAACTGCTCAACGGCTCCGTCGTCATGCGGCAGACCACCTGGCCCGCACTGTCGACGCGAATGCGCACCCTGTCCCGGCGGGTCAGCACCACCAGCTCCCCGCCCACCTCCTCGCAGCCGCCCTCGAAAAGCGCGGCCAGGCGATGCGCCACGGACAGTTCGTCCGTCACGACACTCCACACCCTGCCGACCACCGGAGAGCGCCCCGTACGAAGCGGAACCCGGAACCGCCCGACGACCCGGTCGACCGTCACGGAAGCGCAATCCCAGAGCGACACGACACCACCGTTGACCCCTCCGACGAAACGGTCACCAACGAGCGAGCCCGCCAGCCCTACGGCGGGAAAGATCCCCCGAACACCCCGATGCGGCTCCGCCGCGATCCGCTGGTTATCCTGCGCATCCCTCTCCGCCGGCTCCCCGCCGCCCACCCGCAAGGGCCACGCCCCGGAGCGGCCCAGCAACTCGCGATAGTCTTGCCCGCTCACGCCACCCAAGTTCGACGGAAGGCGCGTTCAGACCACCCAGGCAGCCACCCAAGTGCAGCGACGCACCGGCTCCATCAACACAACCGACGGCCCACTGCAAAATACCCCCGACCCAGCCGCCCCTACCC